>CAZSSS010000276.1:0-3264 GCA_964609255.1 uncultured Rhodobacterales bacterium | reverse complement strand
TTCTTTGGCTTCAATCGCTTGATGCAGACCGTTCGAGAGACGCCGCCCCGCCATCATTCGGCCCGTGAATTCATCAATCAGCATCACATCCTGATCTTTGACGATGTAATCTTTTTCGCTCTTGAACATTTTATGGGCCAGCAAGCCCTGATTGACGTGGTGAATTAACGAGGCAGATTCGGGGTCATACAAAGAGGCTTCGCCGTCCAGTAATCCCAGCGCATGCAGGCGTTGTTCAACAAAATCATTGCCCTCATCTGTTAAGGTCGCGGAACGGGCCTTTTCGTCGATCTCGTAATGCTCCTCGGTCAATTCGGGGATGAAATCATTGATCTTGATATAAAGATCGGATTTATCCTCGGTTGGGCCGGAGATAATCAACGGGGTGCGGGCCTCGTCGATTAGAATGCTGTCGACCTCGTCCACGATCGCATAGAAATGTTCACGCTGCGCCATTTGCGACAGCTCCGCTTTCATGTTGTCGCGCAGATAATCAAAGCCAAGTTCATTATTGGTGGCATAGGTAACATCTGAATTATAGGCCTCTTTCTTGAGGGTTTCATCCATATTTGGGTAAACCGCACCCACGGTCATGCCCAGAAAATTATAGACATTGCCCATCCATTCCGCATCGCGCCGCGCCAGATAATCGTTCACCGTAACCACATGCACGCCTTTGCCCGCCAGCGCGTTCAGATAAACCGGCAAGGTGGCCATCAGGGTTTTGCCTTCGCCGGTTTTCATTTCGGCAATATTACCTTGGTGCAGGAATATCCCGCCCATGATTTGCACATCAAACGGGCGCAGGCCAAGGGAACGCTTGGCGGCCTCACGGGCATTTGCAAAGGCTTCGGGCAGCAGATCATCAAGGCTTTCGCCTTTGGCGATACGTTCTTTGAATTCAACAGTTTTGGCTTTGATGCCCTCATCAGACAGGCCTTGGAATTCCGGCTCCAATGCGGTGACTTTGGCCACCAAAGGCAGGGTTGCCTTAATCAGACGATCATTCGGAGTGCCAAATACTTTTTTAGCGATTTTGCCTATGCCGAGCATAAATTTCCGTTCCTTAAAACTCATGCCAGCGCGTCCGCCAGCAGTATTTTACCTACGCACTTAAATGTTAAATGCAAGTGCTTGTGCCACCGCGTCTAAACGCGTAAATCATTCGGGCGCGATTGCGCGCATAAAACTCGGGTTTTGATGTAAGCGGCGGGGCCGCAGGTGTCAACGCCGCGCCATCGGTCTTTGGGCCAGTAACTGGAGAATAACATGCGAAATCTTTTGGCCGCCACGGCTTTGACAACCCTTATGGCTTTTGGTGGTGCGGCTTACGCGCAAGATGCACAAGATACTGTGCCACTTACAGCACAATCGGTGCTGGCAACGGTTAATGGCACAGAAATAACGCTTGGCCATGTTATTATGCTGCGCAATCAATTGCCCGACGAATACCGCAACCTGCCCGATGATGTGCTGTGGGAAGGGATCGTCAGCCAGTTGATCGAACAAACGCTGTTGGCGCAACAAATCGATTCGGCCAATTTACCGATTGCGATTGTTTGGGCCATTGAAAACGAAACCCGTGCGCAGGCGGCTGGTGCGCAGATTGATGTGGTTATCAAGCGCGATATTTCTGACGAACAAATCGACGCGCTTTACGCCGAAACTGTTGCGGATATGGAACCAACACCGGAATATAATGCCTCGCATATTCTGGTTGAAACCGAGGACGAGGCCAAAGCATTGTTGGAGGATCTAGACGCTGGCGCAGATTTTTCCGAATTGGCAATGGAAAAATCCACCGGTCCAAGTGGCCCGAATGGGGGTGATCTGGGCTGGTTTGGCCTTGGCATGATGGTGCCGGAATTTGAACTGGCGGTCACCACGATGGAGGTCGGCAATGTATCAGCCCCCGTGCAAACCCAGTTTGGCTGGCATGTGGTGAAGCTTGATGAATTTCGGGAAACGCCGGTGCCGTCCATTGATGATATGCGCCCGCAATTAATGGACCAACTGCGTCAGCGTGCGGTTGAGGAAGAAATTGAAACCTTGAAAGCCGCCGCAGAAATCACCCAGCTTGAGGATGTTGATCCGGCGGTTATGCGTGACGTTTCTTTGCTGCCACAATAGCAATGACAGATGTGAAATCGCGCATTGCGGTGCTGAAATCGGAGTTGGCCGCGCTGGAAGCACAGCTTCCGGTGGCCATATCGCCTTTGGCCCCCGCGCGGTTTCCCGATTTACCGGTCATTGACGGTGTGCGTTTTGCAACCGCTGCGGCGGGCGTGAAATACGCGGGCCGCGCTGATGTGATGCTGGCTGAAATATGTGCCGGTGCGGTGATGGCGGGGGTTTTCACCCGCTCCACCACGCGGGCTGCGCCGGTTTTGCGTTGCGAAGAATCACTGGCGGCGCATGTGGCTTTGCCGGATGATAAATCCGGCTTTGCCATTCTGGTGAACTCGGGTAACGCCAATGCTTTTACCGGCGGGCGCGGCTTCAAAAGCGTTGACGCCACGCGTATCGCTGCGGCCACAAGCCTTGGCTTGATGATGGAGCGCGTGTTTACCTGCTCAACCGGGGTGATCGGCGAACCGTTACCGCATGATCTGATTATCGGCAAAATAGCAGACCTAAAGCTGGCGCTGTCACCAGATGCGGCGGCGGATGCCGCGCGGGCCATCATGACCACGGATACCTTTGCCAAAGGCGCTGCGGCCTTCGTTGATCTGGAGGGTGTGACCGTCACCATTTCCGGTTTTGCCAAAGGTTCGGGCATGATTGCCCCGGATATGGCCACCATGCTTGTCTATATTTTTACCGATGTGAAAATCTCGCAAGAATTGTTGCAACGTAGCCTGTGGCTGCAAAACGCCAAAACTTTTAACTGCATCACTGTTGATAGCGACACCTCGACCTCTGACACGGTTTTGCTGGCCGCAACCGGCAAGGCGGATATGCCCGAAATTCTGGCCCCAACAGACCCGCGTTTGGCGGCGTTTTCAATGGCTTTGCGTGATGTGATGTCTGATCTTTGCCAGCAAGTCGCGCGCGATGGTGAGGGCGCGACCAAGTTGATCAAAATCACAGTTACCGGCGCAAATTCCGATGGTGCCGCGCACCGTGTTGCCATGTCTGTTGCCAACTCCCCCTTGGTCAAAACCGCTGTGGCGGGACAAGACCCGAATTGGGGGCGTGTGGTCATGGCCATCGGCAAGTCAGGCGAACGCGCGGACCGCGACCGCATTTCCATCCGGTTTGGCG
>CAZSSS010000275.1:0-3267 GCA_964609255.1 uncultured Rhodobacterales bacterium | reverse complement strand
ATGAATGAGTTTGTCCAGATATTTGAAATGGCCCCACGTGACGGCTTGCAAAACGAGGCGCGGATAATTCCAGTGGCAGACAAGATAACGCTGGTGGATATGTTATCGAATTGCGGGTTTCAAAAGATCGAAACGGCCAGTTTTGTCAGCCCGAAATGGGTGCCGCAAATGGCTGATTCTGATAAGGTTATGGCAGGAATTACCCGGCGCAAGGGGGTGTCATATTCTGCGTTGACGCCCAATATGCGGGGTTACGGCGCGGCGCTGGCGGCGGGCGCTGATGAGGTGGCGGTTTTTCTGGCCGCCTCAGAAGGGTTCTCGCAGGCCAATATCAATTGCTCAATTGCAGAAAGCATCGCGCGCTTTAAGCCCATTTTGGCAGCGGCCAAGGCTGACGGCATTCCGGTGCGGGGGTATATTTCCTGCGTGACAGATTGCCCGTTTGATGGGCCGACACCCCCCGAAAAAGTAACGGAACTGGCGGAGGTTTTGATGGGGATGGGCTGTTACGGGGTCTCGTTGGGGGATACGATTGGCGCGGCAACGCCGGGCAGTATCGCGCGGCTGCTTGATGGGGTATTGACGGCAGTTCCAGCGGCTGATCTGGCAGGGCATTTTCATGATACGCAAGGGCGCGCATTGGAAAATATCGCAGTAGCGCTGGAGAAGGGATTGCGGGTTTTTGATGCATCGGTGGCGGGCCTTGGCGGGTGTCCCTATGCGCCGGGGGCTGCGGGAAACGTGGATACTGTGGTCGTGGTCAAAATGCTGAACAAGCAGGGATTTGAAACCGGAATTAACATGAATAAATTGCGGGAAGCCGCTGAATTTGCAGTAAAAATAAAGGGCTAATATGGATACGATCAAAATAGAAACCGATGCGCGCGGCGTGGCGATATTGACGCTGAACCAGCCTGAAAAGCATAATGTTTTATCAGCGCAGATGATTGCGGAATTAACACAAGCAGCGGCTGATTTTGCGGCTGATGATGCGGTGCGGGTGGTTGTTTTAAGCGGCGCTGGCAAAAGTTTCTGCGCGGGGGGGGATTTGGCGTGGATGCGCGCGCAAATGGCGGCGGATCGCAGCACCCGCATGCGCGAAGCACGCAAATTGGCTGAGATGTTACAGGCGCTGAACACAATGCCCAAGCCTCTGATCGGGCGGGTAAACGGGCAGGCATATGGTGGCGGGGTCGGGATGATGGCGGTTTGTGACACGGTGATTGCTGTGGAGCAGGCGCGATTTGGGCTGACGGAAACCAAATTGGGGCTTATTCCGGCAACGATCTCGCCTTATGTTGTGGCGCGAATGGGGGAGCGGTTTGCACGGCGTGTGATGATGTCGGGGCGCTTATTTGGCACGGCTGAGGCCAAAGAAATGGGGCTGATTGCCCGATTTGTGACGGAGGAATATCTGGACAAAGCGGTTGAGGTCGAGATCGCGCCCTATCTTGCGGCGGCCCCCAAAGCGGTGGCAAAAACCAAGGCGTTAATCCGGCGTTTGGGGCCGGTTATTGACGATGCGGTGATCGACATGACCATTGAGGCCTTGGCGGATGTTTGGGAAGGCGCAGAAGCCGCCGAAGGCATTGCGGCATTTTTTGAGAAACGTAAGGCCGTTTGGGTTTAGCTGCGGTATTTCGTGTTATGGCTCAAAGCGATAAAGCGTAAAGCCGCCAAGAAGGAGGGCTTTGCCGGGATAACTGGTAAAAGCAGAACAGCGCAGATCAAGCCGTTTCATTAAATCGCGAAAAATTGGCGCGGCATGTTTTGCTGACAAATTACTGGTGATCAGGTTGATTGCCAGATCAATTTCGCCGCGTAAATACAGCAATTCAACGGCAATTTTTGTGTCTTCAAGGCTCAGAGGTTCAGCAATATCATCTTGCCAGGAACCGGCGCGCTGAGCGAGGTCAACCCAGTGATCCCAATCAAAACTTTCCGAAAGAATAACCGGCCTTGGGGGCAGGGTATCAACCTCACCGCGCAAATATTCGGCAAGTGCTGATTTTGCAACAACCCAATCCATGGTTTGCAGGGTATTGCCAGCAAAATGGCGTATTCGGGTTGATTGGCTGAAACCGGATAATGCGTGAAATAGGGCTGGCATTCCCAGTTCTTCGATAAGCATTTGATGGGCGAACAGCCACGCCGCCTCTGGGTCATCCAGCGGTAATAGTTGACCATTTTCAATTGCAGATGAATAAACGCGGGCCGCGTTGGCGATTTCGTTGCGGCCGGTTTGGTTAAGCAGGATGTTGAATATTTCCATCTCGCGGCCCAATACCCCTGCTTTGTAGGTGTAAAAAAACATCTGTTCCTGATGGCGCGCGCTTGTGGAAAGTTGCCTGAGAATTTCGGTTGGTCCGTCGCTGTTTTCCAGCGTTAACCCCATATAAAACACGATGTTTTCGTTTGCAAATCTGGAGACAAATTTGTTGTCGGCATAGCGGCGCAAAAAACTGGCATAGTTGTCCAGCGTGCTTAGATTGGCCAAAACAAGCGCGGCCAACACAACTTCGCCGTTAATTTCCGCAAGATGCGCAAAATTCAATTTAAATTCATCCGACTGATCCCTGATCGTGACCGGAATAGATGACCCGAGCCTGTAGGATTGTTTGAAACTTTCAGCCAAGGCCGGGTCGTTTTTAATCTGAGCCACCAATTCAAAAAAGGTTTGACCACCATCCGACAGAATAATTGCACGAGTTGTGGCAAACTGGCCGTTAAGAAAAAGCTCAACCGGGTCCGTTGCGTTGCGCAACGCAACCTGCTGAACATCCAAGCGCGAGATGGAAAAAGCCGTTTCAAGGTCGTTCAAATAACGCGGGGGGCGCGCGCCGTCTGAATGCAGTCTGTCAAAAAGAGCAACGCCGTCTTGAAGGGTCATGTCGCGGTATCGCAACATTAAATACGCGGATTCGGCACCAAATTCAGCAGAGCCAAAGCCGTGAATGTTAGGGCGCAAGGTAATTATGCGCTCACCAAGGTCAAGGATTTGCGGCTCAAACTGGCAGGTTTGCCCGGTGTTTTGCTGTGAAAATGCTGTTGAGGCTGACAGTATCAGCGCGAACAGTGTCGAAAGAATGCGGGTTTTGGCAGAAGAATATGTCATAATATGCTTTGGTTGTTTAAAGCTAACACATAATTGTTTTACGTGCGGGGCGCAACCAGTGGTGCGTGGGGACCACGCACCCTACGGGATGGGTGCGTTTGGGGGAAAACGGTAAAGGACACCGCTGCCGAGCATCGTTGCTCTGGCGGGAT
>CAZSSS010000274.1:0-3304 GCA_964609255.1 uncultured Rhodobacterales bacterium | reverse complement strand
TCGGCGGAATCGCTGAGATGATGCTGGCTGGGCTCGGGATTAAACAGGTGGCAGGAATGCAGGGCAAGTTGGTCTGGATGGGCGTAATTGATATAGCAACCAGACATCATAAGGGGGCCTGTCGATTCCAGAACGTCCTTTTTCGCGTGACGGCACCGGTGCAAGCATTGCATTACATCCAGCCAAAATGGATGCCCCGCGGGGCTGGCAAATGTGCCGTTGAAAACCATGGTTTCCATGCCGCGCTGGCTTGCAAAAGTATCGCACCAATGCTCGGGGGGCTCTTCAGCCAGAATGACACGTTTTTCATTCACAAGCGGGGCCAGCGAGGCATAGCATTCGGTGTCGATATCCGCATAGATACCGCCAAATTTATGGATGATTAAATAGCGCGCGATATCGGCCTTTTGCACAGGCTTTTTGCTGGCCATAAACAGGTCAAACATCTGCGGATATTCATCACGCACGAACTGCTCAAGCTGTTCATCGGTCCAAAACCTGTATTCCCAATCAGGATTATGCTTTTTCCAGCTTTCAGGCAGGCGGCGCGGCACCGGCAGATCATGGTTTTTCCATGTTTGATGGATAATTTTGGGGATCATTTTTTGTGTGTCCGATACTGGTCAATTTCAATTTTGCCAAGGTGTTCTTGTCAATTTTTCGGATATCGCCCGAAACACCATCAAAAGCACCGGTTTTGAGCGCGCGCGCCAACAGCCGTGACGGGTTGGTTGGCGGCGGGAAATGCAGCGCTTTGGCTGCTTGGCGGGTAAAGCCAAACCGTTGGTAATAGGGCTCATCTCCGACCAGAACAACCCGGTGCCAACCTGCGGTCTTGGCGATTGAAAGGCTGTCAAAGATCAGCATATTTCCAATGCCTTCGCCTTGCCGGGTTGGATGAACCGCAACGGGGCCAAGCAATAGGCAATTATGGCCTTGATCACCGATCATAACCGGCCAATACCGGATTGCGCCCGCCAGAGAATCGTATTTATCGCGCACCACCAATGACAGGTTTTCAACCGGCGACACCCCATCGCGCAGCCGATAAGAACTGAGCGCGCTGCGTCCGGGTGCAAATGTAAGGTCATAAAGGTTTTCGACCTCATGACTGTCATTTATGGTTTCAGGGTAAATGCGAAACATGGTTTTCTCGATTGGCCTCGCCAACTGCCTAACATGGCTTTATCTTGCCCGCAAATACGAAAGGCTTTTGTATGTTTTATAAACCAAAAGACGGCCACGGATTACTGCATAATCCGTTTAAGGCAATTGTTTCGCCGCGCCCGATTGCTTGGATTTCAACGCTTGACCGGCAAGGTCGTGCCAACCTTGCGCCCTACAGTTTTTTTAATGCGGTGGCAGATAACCCGCCGATTGTGGTTTTTGGCAGCACGGGTGGCAAAACTGATCAACCGCAATTTAAGGACACAGTGACCAATATTCACGAAACCGGTGAATTTGTGGTCAATATTGTTCCCGAGGCGCTGAAGGATGCAATGAATATCACCTCTGGTGATTTGCCCGCAGACATGGATGAGTTTTTGGCGGCGGGGCTGGACAAAGCCCAAAGCAAAACTGTCGCGCCCCCCCGCGTTGCTGCGGCCCCCGCTGCGCTGGAATGCAAATTGTTTAAATTTGTCGATCTGATCGCAAAAAACAGCGTTATGGTGGTTGGCGAGGTTGTGGGAATTCATCTGGCTGATAGCAGCATTGTGAATGGAATTTTTGATGTGACTACTTATAACCCTTTGGCACGGCTGGGATATATGGATTATACCAGCGTTACCAAGGTGTTCAGTCTTAAACGACCCGGAGCTTCGTAAAATATGCAAACAATGATCGGGATCATCGGCGGCAGCGGTGTTTATGACATCGAGGGGCTGGAAAATGCAACATGGCAAACGGTTGAAACGCCGTGGGGGACGCCCTCGGATCAGGTGCTGGTTGGCATGCTGGACGGGATGAAAATGGCGTTTTTACCGCGCCACGGGCGGGGGCATATCCAAACGCCATCCTCGATTAATTATCGGGCCAATATTGATGCGCTAAAACGCATTGGTGTTACGGATGTGATTTCGGTTTCGGCATGCGGGTCGTTTCGACATGAAATGTCCCCCGGTGATTTTGTGATCATTGACCAGTTTATCGATCGCACATTTGCGCGGGAAAAATCGTTTTTCGGGCCGGGCTGTGTGGGGCATGTTTCCGTGGCGCATCCCGTTTGCGCGCGCCTTGGTGACGCCTGTGAAACGGCGGCAAAGGCCACAGGGGTTACCGTGCATAGCGGCGGCACCTATCTGGCCATGGAAGGCCCACAATTTTCAAGCCTTGCGGAAAGCAAAATGTATCGGGAAAGCTGGGGGGCTGATGTGATCGGCATGACCAACATGCCCGAAGCCAAACTGGCCCGCGAGGCGGAGCTTTGTTATGCAAGCATTGCCATGATCACCGATTATGACAGCTGGCACCCTGATCATGGCGAAGTGGATGTTTCAGAAATCATCAAAACCCTGAGCGGCAATGCTGATAACGCGCGCAACACGATCAAAGCCTTGCCCAAATTGTTGGAGCCTGAACGCGCGGATTGTGTTCAAGGTTGCGACCACGCATTGGAATTTGCCATCATGACAGCACCGGAATCGCGCGACGCTGCGCTGGTTGCAAAACTGAGTGTCGTGGCGGGGCGGGTTTTGAAATAGAGGGGCGTTCCGCCCCCATTGCTACGCAATTCCCCCTGAGGATTTAATTGCTATTTGGAAACGTGAATTTGTTTACGCGTCTTGAACAAGCAGCTATAGCTATATGGGAAAATGGGGACATTATGACAAACGGCGTTATTCTGGGTAAATTCATGCCGCCGCATCTGGGCCATTTGGCGCTGATCCGCACGGCCTCTTATTTAGTGGATAATTTGACCATCGTTCTGGCCGCCGCGCCGGATGATCCGATTCCGCCCGAAATCCGCAAAAGCTGGATGCAGGACATGTTTCCAAAGGCTCGGGTTATTTTGCATGTTGCCAGCCCCTGTTTGCCCACACATGACGCGGGTTGGGGGGGCATTATTCGTGCGCTGCATCCTGCTGAAATTAATCGGGTAATCGGGTCGGAACCTTATGTGGTTAATCTGGCACAGGCGTTGAATGCACAACATTTCATTCTTGACCCGATGTGGATGGCCTTTCCCGCCAATTCATATGACATTCGCAAAGACCCGTTTCGCCATTGGAAATCTTTGCCGCGCGTGGTGCGCCCGTGGTATCAAAAACGCCTGACTTTGATCGGCCCCGAAAGCACCGGAAAA
>CAZSSS010000273.1:0-3306 GCA_964609255.1 uncultured Rhodobacterales bacterium | reverse complement strand
CCTGCTCTCGACATTTTCGCAAAACAAACTGCGCCTAGCCAGGACAATATTTGGAGCGATAAAAAAAGGCGCGGTAGTATCGATTGCCATCGATGGGAGCAGCGGTATCGAGACCAGATCGGTCTTATTCTTGGATGAAACAATCCAGTTATCGGATTTCATCCCGCGTGCATCATTCCAGACCGGCGCAAAAAGCTTTTTCCCAAAAGTCGTATGGATTGATGGTGAAATCACGATTGAGCTTGTTCCACTTATATCACCGACTCCGTCGGATTCTCTGGAAGATTATATCACGCTATGGTTTGATGATTTCATCAAGCGGTTAACCGATGTGTTCACAGAGTTCCCCGATAACCTGCGTTTGACTGGCGGTTTTTGGGACGAAATAACACGATGAACTCCAAAAGAACTCAATTCCTAGGCGCACTGTTGTGCGGCCTAGGGGCTGTAGACGTTCACCTACGTTTGATTATAGTGCCGCAACGGGCGTATGGTCTTGGCGGTTGCACGATACGATCCGATATCTCGAAAGGATAGATCAATACGGCGACCTCATGAGGATTACGCCATTCTATATAAGGCAATCACCCATATCATTCTGGCACCCATATCAGATACGCATCCCGGTATCCGGGTCAAAATACGAGATCTTTTTCAGGTCAAAACAAATGTTCTGATGCTGCCCTGCGCGGGCCTCGGTATCGCCATGCAGGCGCGCCACAACATCCTGTCCGGCCAAGCGAATAACGGCAAAGGTGTCAGAGCCTGCTGGCTCCACTACGTTGAGCGCGCATTCTTTGATTTGCATCATCTCGCTGGTGGTTGTTTGATCGGTCAGCGCCTCGGGGCGCAGCCCTATGGTGACGGTTTTGCCAGCATAGGCCAAAAGGGTTTCAGGCGGCGCAGCATGAAAAAGCTGCAACGGGGCCTCGGTATCGCGGGCAATTTCCAGATTTGCCCCCGTGCCATCAAAGGTAACCAAGGCGGGAAACAAATTCATTGATGGTGCCCCCATAAAACCCGCAACAAACGTATTAACCGGCGTGTTATAGATTTCTTTCGGGGTTCCGGCCTGCTGAACAACGCCGTCTTTTAGCACCAGAATTTTGCTGGCCAGGGTCATTGCCTCAATTTGGTCATGGGTCACATAGATCATCGTGGCCCCAAGGGTTGCGTGCAGACGTTTGATTTCGGTTCGCATCGTCACACGCAGCTTGGCATCCAAATTCGACAGCGGTTCATCAAACAAAAACAGCTTTGGGTCGCGCACCAAAGATCGCCCCATGGCCACCCTTTGCCGCTGCCCCCCCGATAATTGCGCCGGATAACGGTCCAGCAGGTCCTCAATTTTCAAAAGCTCTGCGACCTCGTTAATCTTTTGCTTTTTCACATCGGCTGCGACTTTTCGCACGTCCAGACCATAGCCAATATTTTTGGCTACAGTCATATTCGGGAACAGCGCATATGACTGAAACACCATGGCAATATCGCGCCGCGAGGGGTCGCTATAGGTGACATCGCGCCCCGCAATTTCAACCCGCCCCGAGGTAACCTCGGTCAGGCCGCCGATACAGCTGAGCAGTGTTGATTTACCGCAACCCGAGGGGCCAACCAGCACCAGAAATTCGCCTTGCCTGATATCAACATTGATGCCCTTAAGGACCTCTGTTGCGCCAAAACTTTTGCGTAAGTCACTGACCAGCAATATCGGATGCTGATCGTCGGGTTTATTCTTTGCCGGTTTGTCCATTGGTCACCCTTTTACGCCACCGGCAACAAGGCCAGATACGATGAAACGTTGAAAGGTGATCGCAAGCAAGGCAGGGGGCAGCGTTGCCAGCACCCCAACCGTTGCAATCACCCCATAATCAGTCACCCGCCCGGCTGCAAAATCAGCGATTGCCACGGGCAGTGTTTTTGCTGTCAGGTCGCTGGTGAAAAGCAGCGCATAGAAAAATTCATCCCAAGCAACCAGAAACGACAGCATCGCGGTTGCGGCGATTGCAGGCAGCGCCAGAGGCAACACAACGCGGCGTAGCGTATAAGCCGTGGAGGCCCCCTCCATAAACGACGCGTGTTCGACCTCAACCGGTAAAATGCTTAGATTTGCCTTCATCAACCAAATCGCAAATGGCAGCAATAACGCACAATAAACCACAATCAAAGTAACCGTATTGTTGAGCACACCCAGCTTGCCGAATATCTGGTAAAGCGGCATCACATATGTGATTGGCGGCATCATGATTGTTGCCAGAAACGCAAATAACAAGGCCATCGCCGCGCCGCGCCGCGCAAATGCATAGGCCGCCGGAATGGCAACAACCAGCGCAATAAAAGTTGCGCCGCCAGCCGTGAAAATACTGTTTCTAAGGGCGGATAAAAACCGCTGGCCGCTGCCGTTTTCAATATCAAAAAGCTGAACATAACGCGACAGGTCAACCTTTGACGGGATCCAGCGCAATGGCACCGTGGTCAAATCGGCGGTGCTGCTGATGCTCATCAGCACCAGCCAGATAATAGGCCCAAGCGTAAAGGCTGCCAGCAATAAAACAGCGGCATAGATGCCGATCGACGATAATAAACCGCGCTTCATGATTGCCCCTCAGATTTTGAACGCATCGTATAATAATAGGCGACAATCATCACCGCGCTAATGCCTGCAACCAGCACCGCATAAGAAGACCCGCTGCCTGAACGAAGATAGCTGAAATATTCCTGATAAACAAAAAAGCTGGCAACGCGGGTGTTATCAGCCGGACCGCCACGGGTCATGACGTAAACAATGTCAAATACGCGGAATGCCTCAATTGTGCGCAGAATCATGACCACCATAAGCGGCCCCAATATCCACGGAAGCGTGATGCTGCGAAACCGCTTCCATGCGCCAGCGCCCTCTATGGCGGCGGCATTCAGAATATCTTTGGGAATGGTTTGCAAACTTGCCAGAGCAATATAGGCAATCAGCGGAAAGTTTTTCCAGACGTCAGCCAGAATAACCATATTCATGGCCCAGTCAGGATCCCCCAGCCAACTGCGGTAATTGTCCAACACCCCAAGCTGGAACAACAGCGAATTAAGCGCGCCGTAATCGGGGTTGTAAATCAGCCGCCATGCCAGCGCATTAACAATTGTCGGCACCGCCCACGGAAGGATAATCAGCGCGCGTATTATCATTCGGCCTCGAAAATGCTGATTAAGCAAAAGCGCCACAGCAACCCCAAGCACCCCTTCCAGCCCAACGGAAACAAACGTGAAATATAGCGTGCGCATGACAGAATCGCGGAAATCCGGGTCGGTCAGCGCGTA
>CAZSSS010000272.1:0-3311 GCA_964609255.1 uncultured Rhodobacterales bacterium | reverse complement strand
GACATCGGATTGTTTGGCAAGCCGGTGCGAAACGATAATTTCGCCCAACATCGCATCGCGATTCCGCTGCATTTTAAGAGCATCCTGAAGCTCCAAAATGCTGATATTGCCTTGGTCTAGCAGAATATCGCCAAGCCTGGAATCGGCACATTTTATGGTTCTTGAATCAATACTTGTCACTGGATCACCGGTTAATTACCTGTCCAGCTTCGTGTGAATACCTTAAGTATTAGCTAAGTATTAGTTAATCGCAGCAATTTCTTGCGCGAATCTTTCAAACAGATAGAAACTGTCTTTGGGTCCGGGGCTGGCTTCGGGGTGGTGTTGCACGGAAAAAACCGGCCTGCCTTCCATGCGAATCCCGCAATTTGACCCATCAAACAGGCTGATATGAGTTTCAAGCACTCCATCGGGCAATGATTGCGAATCAACCGCGAATCCATGGTTCATCGATGTGATTTCAACCTTGCCCGTCGAAATTTCCTTGACGGGATGGTTGGCACCGTGATGACCGTGGTTCATCTTCAGGGTTTTTGCACCCAGCGCCAGCGCCAGCATTTGGTGGCCCAGACAGATGCCAAAAACCGGAATTTTGCTGCGCTCCAATATTTGCCGGATCATCGGCACCGCGTATTCACCCGTGGCCGCCGGGTCGCCGGGGCCATTTGACAGAAAAATCCCTTGCGGATTTAATGATAATATTTCATCGGCTGTGGCGGTGGCTGGCACCACTGTAACCGAACAGCCGGCACTGGCCAGACTGCGTAAAATATTACGTTTTGCGCCATAATCAACCGCCACTACGCGAAAGCCATCGCGGGTTTGTTTTTTGAATCCGTCCGGCCATGTCCAGCGCATTTCATCCCAATGATAGGCAGCATCGCAGGTAACTTCACGCGCCAGATCAAGCCCCTCTATACCATTGAAATCACGGGCTTTTTCCAGCAAAAGATCGATGTCAAATTTACCATCAGCGGCATGTTGAATGGCAACATGTGGCGCGCCTTGCATGCGCACTGTGCGGGTAAGGCGGCGGGTATCAACCCCGCCGATACCGATGCGGTTATGTCTGGAAAGCCACGCAGCCAGCTCCTCAACCGAGCGCCAGTTGGATGCAAAGGTCGGGTCCCATTTAACCACCATTCCGGCCGCAACCGGCGCAGAAGTTTCGTCGTCTTCGGGGGTAATGCCGGTATTGCCGATATGGGGAAAGGTAAATGTCACACGTTGACCCGCATAAGACGGGTCGGTCATAATTTCCTGATAGCCGGTCATGGAGGTGTTGAAACACAGTTCCGCCACGGCGATGCCCGTCGCACCAAAACCTTTGCCGTAATATATTGTGCCATCTGCCAATACGATACACGCTGTTGCTTTGGCATGATTGTCAGGCGCAAATGCAAGCGCTTGTTCAGATGGGGCAGGGGTCGGCATGGAACATCCTTTGCGGAATTTGCCGGAAATTACGGGGAAGTGCGTCGAAGGTCAAGCCTCAAGAAAAAGTATTTAGTGTGTTTTATCAATTGGTTACTGAATGGCTCAGTGGTTGTTAAAAATGGATAATACCGATATATTCGACTTTCTGCCGGCCTGTCGGCGAAACTATTGGTGAAAAGATGATCCGCAAACGTTTAAGCGACGCACAAAAAGAAGCAATGAAAGCAAGGGAGGCCAAGCGTCTTTCGACCATTCGGCTGATAAATGCCGCCATCAAGGACCGCGATATCGCGGCGCGCAGCGAAGATAATAATGATGGCGTAAGCGACAGCGATATTTTGGGCATTTTGGCCAAAATGATCAAACAACGCATCGATAGCGCCAAAACCTATGAAGAAGCCGGACGGCTGGAGCTGGCCGAGGGCGAGCGCGGCGAGATCAAGGTGATCGAGGAATTTTTACCCAAACAATTAGCCCCCGAGGAAGTCGAGGCCGCGATTAAATCCGCCGTTGAAGAAACCGGCGCGACATCTATTCGTGACATGGGTAAAATCATGGGTGTGCTTAAATCAAAATACACCGGCCAAATGGATTTTGGCAAAGCTGGCGCCGCAGTTAAGGCTGCTTTGGTTTAGATTTATCCCGTAAATTCAATAGATTGGCGGCGATTATTAAACTTGCGCCAATGAATACTGGCAATAATAATGGCTCGGAATACATCACCATTCCGACAATCGCGATTATTGGTAACCGCATGAAATCCATTGGCGCAACAATTGTGGCAGGGGCAAGCGATAGCGCCATTGTCAGGCAATAGTGGGCCGTAAGCCCGCAAATTCCCACCACCACAAGCCAAGGCGCGGTAACACCGCTTGGCAAAGGTATCCCGCCCGGCAGCGCCAGAAAAAAAAGCAAAAACCAGTTGCATAAGTGTCATCCAGAAAAGCACGGTTAACACCCTGTCGACGCGCATGATTTTGCTGGTCATCATGTTATTCAGCGCGAATCCCAAAGCCGCGCCCAGCCCCGACGCATGGCCCCAGCCAATGGGCTGCACCCCGGGCTGTGCGACGATTAAAACGCCGATAAATCCAAGCAACGCGACAAACAGTTTTTTCCGTGTTAGCGTTTCGCCTAATAACAAAGGCGCAAGCAGCACCACCCAGATAGGGTTGGTGAATTCCAACGCAACAAGCTGAGACAACGGAATAACAGCGATGCCATAAAACCAAAGATTTTGCGTAGAAAAATGCAAAATATTTCGGGTAATATGCTGACCGATATTTTTGGTTTTTACCTGCAAAAACCCGTGTTTTGAGCGGCGAAGCAACAGCAATACAACAATAAATCCAATGATCGAGCGATAGAGCATCAGCTCAAATGTATTCATTTCAGCAGATATTTCGCGTCCGGCCACCGCCATGGCAACAAAAGAAAAAACCGCGCCAGCCATCCAGTAAAGCGCTTTTAGCGGTTGCATTATTGCCATTTATTCAATGCGCTTGGTGAATTTACGCCCAATCTTTTCAGAAACCTTGCCCCATTCGCTGGCATTGGTGCGTTCTTGGTGAAAATCAAAATCCTCCTCGGATTCGAATTCCTCAGAGACAATGAAAACATTGCGTTTCTTTGGGTCTTGGGTGACCTCAAATTTCAAACAGCCCGGCTCCGCGCGGGTTAGCAAAACGTGGTCTTCCAGATACAGGTCAATCACCGCGCGTTCAGCGGCGGTTTGTGCAACCAATAATCCATCGAGAAATACTTTGGCCATATCAGCCCCCTTTTTTTCCAACAGCTTAGGGGGGGCGGTTAGGCCTGTCTAGCTATTCCCACTCAATTGTGCCCGGCGGTTTTGAGGTGATGTCATAGGTCAC
>CAZSSS010000271.1:0-3331 GCA_964609255.1 uncultured Rhodobacterales bacterium | reverse complement strand
TGCCAATGCTTCTTGATATTCTGGTGACGCATAAAACGCTTTGGCGCTATCCCAATCCTTGAATTTAATGATTACATTGCGCGCGCGGCCCTTGCCTTCCATTTGCAGGCATTCGCCGCCACGCGCCAGAAATTCTGCGCCATATTTCGCCACAGCCGGGCCAGCGATTGCCGCATATTTTGCGTATTCCTCTGCGTTGTGAACATCGATATGAACGATTGCGTATACAGTCATTTTAACTCTCCAGAAATTTTTCTACGGCAGCGATTGCTGCCTCTGCATTTTCAACATTTGCGCCGCCAGCCTGCGCCATATCAGGCCGCCCGCCGCCCCCTTTGCCGCCAAGCTGTTCCGCCGCGACCCGCACAATATCCACAGCGGATATTTTTGCACAAAGATCATCAGTGACGCCAACCGCAACCGCGGCTTTGCCGCCGGTATCGGCAATCAGCAAAACAATACCCGATTGCAGCCGTTGTTTGTGTTCGTCAATTATGCCGCGCAAATCCTTGCCCGAAACGCCAGACAATACTTGCGCCAAAAACGGATAGCTGGCAATATTTTTGACGCTGGTTTGCACATCTCCGCTGCCCGCCATGGCAATTTGCTTGCGAAAATTATCCAGATCATTCTGCATGGATTTTCGGTCATCCAGCAATGATTTCACCCGCTCGGCCAGTTGCTCCGGCGTTGATTTCATAATCAAGGCAACTTCAGCTAGCGTTTTCTGCTTTTCTAACAAGAATTTGTGAGCTTCATCGCCCGTTAATGCTTCGATCCGTCTAACTCCAGACGCAGAAGCAGATTCCGACTTAATGGCGAATAGCCAAATTTCACCTGTGTTATTTACATGTGTACCACCACAAAGCTCCAGAGAATATGTATTTTTATCAGTTCCCTTGCCACTGCCTGCCGCAATGCCCATTGACACGACGCGAACCTCTTCACCATATTTCTCGCCAAACAGGGCCTGCGCTCCCATTTCACGGGCTTTATCGGGGGTCGTAATTTGAGTTTCTACTGCACTATTTTGTTGGATAATTCTGTTTACTTCGGACTCTACGACTGCCAGCTCATAGGGGGTTACTGCCTTTTGATGACTAAAGTCAAAACGCAGCCGGTTCGCCGCATTCAACGACCCGCGTTGCGCCACATGATCCCCCAATGTTCTTCGCAAGGCCTCGTTCAACAGATGCGTGGCGGTGTGATTGCTTTGAATGGCTGCGCGGTTTTCTGTGTCTACTTTTAATTCTACCGCAGCGCCAACCTTCAGATCCCCTTCAATCACTTTAGCTATATGAACAAACACGCCTTGTTTGCGTTTTACGTCTGAAATTTCAACCTGCAAACCGTCCGCGACCAGCAAACCAATATCACCAACTTGCCCGCCGGACTCCCCGTAAAATGGCGTTTGATTGACCACAATATCGATGCTGTCGCCAGCTTTTGCCGTCTCAACCAGCATGCCGTCTTTTACCAATGCCAGAACCAAACCTTCATAGCTGTCGCTTTCATAGCCCAGAAATTCGGTTTCGCCGTGTTTATCCGCAACATCAAACCAAACCGTATCATCCGCCGCCTCGCCAGAACCAGACCATGCGGCGCGCGCCTTGGTTTTTTGTGCTTCCATGGCTGCATCAAAAGCGGTGGTGTCAACCTCTCTCCCCTTTTCGCGCAAGGCGTCTTGGGTCAAATCAAGCGGAAAACCAAAGGTGTCATATAATTTAAACGCCGTTTCACCCGCCAGCTTTTGCCCCTCCGGCAATCCCTCCAATTCCGCGTCCAGCAATTTTAACCCGCGGTCAAGTGTTGTTTTGAAACGGTTTTCCTCAAGCAGCAATGTTTCTTCGATGGTGGATTGTTCGCGCGATAATTCGGGAAATGCTTGCCCCATCTGCGCCACAAGGGCTGGCACAAGCCGGTGCATCACCGGGTCTTTGGCCCCCAATAAATGGGCGTGACGCATGGCGCGGCGCATAATCCGGCGCAGCACATAACCGCGCCCGACATTTGACGGCAAAACCCCCTCAGCAATCAAAAACGACGTTGACCGCAAGTGATCCGCGATCACCCGGTGATGCACATTCGCAGCGCCATCAGGGTCAACCCCCGTTGCCTGCGCTGACGCTTCGATCAAATCGCGCATCAAATCCGTGTCAAATACATCATTGGAACCTTGGAGCAATGACCCAATGCGCTCCAGCCCCATGCCGGTATCGATTGACGGTTTTGGCAAGTCCAGCCGCGTTCCGTTTTCTTGCTGGTCATATTGCATGAAAACAAGATTCCAAATCTCGATAAACCTGTCGCCATCTTCCTCAGCAGATCCCGGAGGCCCGCCCCAGATATTTTCCCCGTGGTCATAAAAGATTTCGGTGCAAGGGCCACAAGGGCCGGTTGCCCCCATTGACCAAAAGTTGTCATCCGTAGGAATGCGGATGATCCGGTCATCCGACAACCCGGCGTATTTCTTCCAAATATTGGCGGCCTCGTCATCGGTATGATACACGGTTACCAATAATTTATCTTTGGTCAGGCCATAGTCTTTGGTCAGCAAATCCCATGCAAAAGCAATGGCTTCTTCCTTGAAATAGTCACCAAAGGAAAAATTGCCCAGCATTTCAAAAAACGTAAGATGCCGCGCGGTATAGCCAACATTGTCAAGATCGTTGTGCTTGCCCCCGGCCCGAACACATTTCTGGCTGGTTGCGGCGCGGGTGTAATCGCGATTTTCAACACCGGTAAACACATTCTTAAATTGCACCATGCCCGCATTGGTAAACATCAATGTCGGGTCATTGCGCGGCACCAAAGCAGAGCTGTCAACAACCGCGTGCCCATTGCCAGCAAAAGAATCCAAAAAAGTGCTGCGAATTTCGTTAAGGCTGGCCATCTGATTTTCCCAAAAAATATGTTTCAGGATTATTATGGCGCGGTTTGCCTATTGTCCACATAGGCAAACAAAAACGGCCACCCTTTTTCAGGATGGCCATTGATTTTTGCAACAACAGTTTAGCCGTCTATGACATCATCAAGTTTTTCGGCGCTTTTGTCAAAGTCCAGCCCGTGCGCTGCACGGATTTTATCCTCGATCTCATGGGCTATTTCTGGGTGTTCTTTCAAGAAAGCCTTGGAGTTTTCACGCCCCTGCCCGATCCGCTCATCGCCGTAAGAATACCAGGAACCAGATTTTCCAACCAGCTCCATCTTAACGCCCATGTCGATCAATTCCCCCAGTTTGGAAATTCCTTCACCAAACATGATGTCAAATTCAACCTGCTTGAACGGCGGCGCGACCTTGTTTTTAACAACTTTTACGCGGGTTGCATTG
>CAZSSS010000270.1:0-3333 GCA_964609255.1 uncultured Rhodobacterales bacterium | reverse complement strand
ATGCGCGACGGACGGGCGCGGGTTTGTGTGGCCACCGATGTAGCGGCACGCGGCATTGATTTGCCCAATCTGGAACTGGTGATCCATGCTGACCTGCCCAGCAATTCTGAAACCTTATTGCACCGCTCAGGCCGCACAGGCCGTGCCGGACGCAAAGGCGTTTCCACGCTGATCGTGCCGCCAAAGGCCGCGCGGAAAGCCGAGCGCCTGTTGCGCGGTGCCAAAGTTGATGCCAATTGGGGCGAAGCGCCATCGGCTGATGCGGTGATCAAACGCGATAATGAGCGTTTGGTAGACGCGCCAACATGGACACAGGAAATTTCCGAAGATGAACGCAGCGCTGTTGATCGTCTGGTTGAAAAATTCAGCGCTGAGCAATTGGCGGCCGCATTCCTGCGCGTAAACAACGCCAAACAATCCGCGCCCGAGGAACTCGGGGCATCAAACACCAAAGGCAAGCCCGCGCCGCGCACAACCTTTGGGCCAAGCGTCTGGTTCAGCCTGAACATTGGCCGCAAACAGCGCGCAGAGGCCAAATGGCTGCTGCCAGCCCTGTGCAAGGGTGGCAATATCGAAAAAGAAGACATCGGCGCCATTCGCGTGCAGGAAACCGAAACCTTTATCGAGATCACCAAAAAAAGCCTGAACGGTTTTACCAAGGCGCTTGGCAAAGGCCTGCAACTTGAAGATCGCGGCCAGCTGAAATTGCTCGACAAAGCGCCGGACATTGCCAATATGCCCCGCCCCAGATTTGACCCCAAAAAGAAAAAGCCTTTTGACAAAAAGAAAAAATGGCAACCGGATGCAGAAGCCACATTTAATGAAGGGCCGGATACCTCTAAAAAGAAACGCCCAAAGAAACCCCCTGCGGGAAAACCTGTAAATAACAAAAACAAAGGCAAACGGCGCAAACCTGCCAAGCGGGACTAAAAATATATGACCGGGTATTTCTGCGCCATAAACCTGATCCGGTGTTCAGAAAATTACAATTTTACCGGCCACGCAAGCGTAACAGTAAGACCGCCAAGGCGGGAGCGCGTGAATTGTATGGTTCCCCCCACCGCGCCTATCAGATCATGACAAATCGCAAGCCCGAGGCCGCTTCCCGAAGTGCTGGTTTCTTGAATTTTCCCGCCTGAATTCAACGTTTTCAAATCTTCCACGGAGACCCCATGGCCATCATCCGAAATTTCCAGACCGCCCACGTTCGGATTTTTTTTCGTTCCGGAAATCGTAATTTCGCCCTTTGCCCATTTTCGCGCATTATCCAGTAAATTTCCCAATAATTCCGCCAAATCATGGTCATCCAACGGAATAACCAGACCCTCAGCAATGTCGATTTTCCAGTCAATACCAGCCCCGCGCGGTAGTTTTTTCATACTGGCAACCATTTTTTGCACCCCCTGTTCAACAAGCGTATGTTGCGTGGTCAGGTGATTTTTCCTGACCTGCGCCAATTCGCGCTCAATAAACCGGTGCATGGCAGAAATTTGCATTGTCATTTCTTCTATTTTTTCAGCGCTGTTATCAGCCTGAAATTCTGCCAGAATGGCCCGCATTATTGCCAATGGCGTTTTTAATCCATGGGCCAGATCGCTGGCTTTGGCACGGGCTGAGCGCAGCGAAAGTTCATGCGCCTCCAACAATGTATTGACTTCATCAACCAACGGCTGGACCTCAGCCGGGAATTGCCCTGACAGCCGTAAATTTGCGTTGTTTTTAACTTTTTCAACTTTTCGGCGAATATGATTAAGCGGGGCTAGTCCAATTCCGATTTGCAGCCAGGCAGCGACCATTAATCCAACCAACAACACGCCCAGCCATTTTGCCAAAAAGCTGCGGAACCCTTCGGCGGCATTTTGCATTTCTGATTGATTGATGGCCACGGACAGCACCATTTGTTGCGCGTTATCAGCCTCGCCCAACACAATCACCCAGCCGGAAACCAGCACCGGCGTGCCTGTTGGTGAAAATGAACGCGCGTTAAACCGGTCACCCGCCAAATAGCTGTCGGATAATGAAATCGGCTTTCCCCAAAGCGAACGCGACAATATTGCGGGGCTGCCTTTGCGAATAATTTGCCAATACAACCCGCTAAAGGGTTGTTCAAAACGTCGATCGGGAAGCTGCGAAACATCAATATTTTGGGCATCATCAAGGGAAATGCTTGTCGCCAATTGCTCCAGATGTTGGGCTAATTCGGCATTAATCCGGTTTTCAAAATACTTGGCAAACCTGTCATTAAGGGCAATTCCGGTGGCCAAAAGCGCGGCCGCAATGGTCAAAAAGGATAAAGCAACAAGACGAAACCGAAGCGAGGCGAAGTTCATTCAGCCTCCGATATGTAATACCCAAACCCGCGTCGTGTTTTGATAATATCGGCCTTCAACTTGCGCCGCAATCTACCGACCAGCACTTCAACGGCGTTGCTGTCCGGCTCCTGATCGTGAAAATAAATGCTGGTGGCCAGCGCTTCTTTGGAGATGGCGGTGCCAATATTATGCATAAGCTCACTGATAAGACGAAATTCCAATTTGGTTACGCTAACATGCAGAGAGTTAACAAAAACCTGCATGTTTTTAGTATCCAGCATCAACGGTCCCGCAGTGAACACAGTTTTCTTTTCGGTTCCGTTTCGCCGCAACAACGCGCGCAACCGCGCTAATAATTCCTCCATATGAAACGGTTTGACCAGATAATCATCGGCACCGGCATCAATGCCCGCCACCCGTTCGGTCCAGCTGCTTTTTGCTGTCAGCAAAATAACCGGCATGTTCACATGTTCATCACGCCATTTTTGCAACACGCTAAGCCCGTCCATTTTGGGCAGGCCAATGTCAAGAATTGCAGCGGCGTAATCTTCTGTTCCGCCCCGAAACCACGCGTCTTCCCCATCCGAGGATATTTCCGGCACAAAACCGTTTTGCTGCAAAGCGTTGGCAATTGATGTCGCAATTGCGGGTTCGTCTTCGACAACAAGAACGCGCATCAGCAGCCCACTATTCGCAAAATATCACCTGTGCGCGCCGAAACAATAACCGTTTCCAAACGCCCCGCAGATGAAACCGCCCTTAACCGGTATCGAGGCCGGTATCTGAATCCAGTAAATCTGACATCGACAATTTTGCCGGGATAATTATCAACAATACCCTGCCATATTTGACGCAACGGCTTTGCGTATCCTGCATCCACCGATGCCTGTGCCCGTTGAATATCTTTTTCGCTTATTATGATTTGGCTGTCTGGCGTCGCAGAGGCCCGGCAATGATCGTCCGATGTCTCGTCGGCCTCAGGGGTATCGGGGCTGTCAGCGCTGCTTGGCACGCTTGGTTC
>CAZSSS010000269.1:0-3344 GCA_964609255.1 uncultured Rhodobacterales bacterium | reverse complement strand
GCTTTTGTGTCTTATCTGATGGCGGGTGACCCCGATTATGACACTAGTTTGGAAATTGTGCGCGGCCTGCCCGCCGCTGGCGTTGATATCATTGAGCTTGGCATGCAATTCACTGACCCGATGGCGGACGGCCCCGCCATTCAACTGGCCGGGCAACGCGCGTTAAAGGCCGGAATGAACCTGAACCGCACGCTGGAATTTGTGCGGGATTTTCGCCAGACTGACGATAAAACCCCGATTGTGCTGATGGGCTATTATAACCCGATCCATTCCATGGGCGTTGATGCGTTTCTGGTTGCGGCCAAATCGGCGGGCGTTGACGGGCTGATCGTGGTTGATCTGCCCCCTGAAGAAGACGCGGAATTGTGCATTCCGGCCATGGCGGTGGGCATTGATTTCATTCGCCTAACCACGCCAACCACCAATGACAAACGTCTGCCAAAGGTGATGCAAAACACCTCAGGCTTTATATATTACGTATCAATCAACGGTATCACCGGCGCAGCCGAGGCCAATGCAACGGCGGTCGCCCCCGAGGTTACCCGCATAAAAGCTGCCAGCGATCTGCCGGTTTGTGTGGGGTTTGGCATTAAAACGCCGGAAACAGCGCAGGCGATTGCAGCTGTGGCTGACGGGGCGGTTGTTGGCTCTGCCATTGTGGAGCGCATTGCCGCTGGTGAAAGCCCCGCGCAAGTTCTGGGTTTTGTCAGCGCCCTTGCGGACGGCGCGCACGCCGCCTAGATCAGCGGAACAAGCGGCACACCGCAGGCGGAAAGACCGGCAATTGCAACCAGAATAATAACAAAACGTGAGCTACGAGAGAGGTTCATTTTATGGTCCCTTTTCAAAAGATTAACCAAGAATGACAGCCAAGCGCCGCTTGCGCAATGCTTATGCAAAAATTCCGGTAATAATTGCGTCATTCGCGTGACAAATGCGCAGAGATTCCATATATTGTGGGTAACAATCAGGGGAAATACCAAATGTCCGATAACGAGAATTCCAGCCCGGAATATGGCGCAGATTCTATCAAGGTTCTCAGAGGCTTAGAGGCGGTTCGCAAACGCCCCGGCATGTATATCGGTGATACGGACGACGGCTCGGGCCTGCATCATATGGTGTATGAGGTCGTGGATAATGGCATTGATGAGGCCTTGGCGGGGCATTGTGACACCGTCAGCGTGACAATTCATGCCGACAGCTCCATTTCTGTGTCGGATAATGGCCGTGGCATTCCCGTGGACATCCATGAGGAAGAAGGCGTTTCGGCGGCTGAGGTTATTATGACCCAGCTGCATGCTGGCGGTAAATTTGACAGTAATTCCTATAAAATCTCGGGCGGGTTGCACGGGGTTGGCGTGTCGGTGGTGAATGCGCTGTCGGAATGGCTGGAATTGCGCATCTGGCGCAATGGCAAGGAACATCTGGCCCGGTTTGAACATGGTGATACAGTGAAATCGCTGGAAATCGTGGGCGATGCCAACGGGCGCAAGGGGACAGAAGTGCGATTCATGGCCTCACTCGATACGTTCTCCAACCTTGAATACAGTTTTAAAACGCTGGAACACCGCTTGCGCGAATTGGCGTTTCTGAATTCCGGTGTGCGCATTCAACTGCGCGACGAACGCCCAAGCGAACCGCTTGACGTTTTGATGGAATATGAGGGCGGCGTGAAGGAATTTGTGAAATATCTCGACCGCTCCAAAACGCCCTTGATCGACGAGCCGATCTATATCGTTGGTGAGCGTGATGATATCGTGGTTGAGGTCGCGATGTGGTGGAATGACAGTTATCATGAAAATGTGCTGCCCTTCACCAACAACATTCCGCAACGCGATGGCGGCGCGCATTTGGCGGGGTTTCGCGGGGCCTTAACCCGGACCATTAATGCCTATGCGGCGCGTTCCGGTATTGCCAAAAAGGAAAAGATCAACTTTTCCGGTGATGACGCGCGCGAAGGGCTTTCATGTGTTTTGTCGGTCAAAGTACCTGATCCGAAATTCTCAAGCCAAACCAAAGACAAACTTGTTTCATCCGAAGTACGCCCCGCGGTTGAGGGTTTGGTTAATGAAAAACTGGGCGAGTGGTTTGAGGAAAACCCGGCCCAAGCCAAGTTGATTGTCGGTAAAATCGTTGAAGCAGCGTTCGCCCGCGAAGCCGCCCGAAAGGCGCGTGAACTTACGCGCCGCAAATCAGCAATGGATATCGCCAGCCTGCCCGGAAAACTGGCGGATTGTCAGGAAAAGAACCCCGCCAATTCTGAAATATTCATCGTGGAAGGCGACTCGGCTGGTGGGTCCGCCAAACAGGGGCGGTCACGGTTTAACCAAGCAGTGTTGCCGCTGCGGGGTAAAATCTTGAATGTGGAGCGCGCGCGGTTTGATCGCATGCTAAGTTCCGCTGAGATCGGCACGCTGATCACCGCCCTTGGCACCGGCATTGGTCGCGATGAATTCAACATCGAAAAACTGCGCTATCATAAGGTCGTTATCATGACCGATGCGGATGTTGACGGCGCGCATATCCGCACGTTGTTGCTGACGTTTTTCTTCCGGCAAATGCCACAATTGATTGAGGGCGGATACCTGTATATCGCCCAACCGCCGCTTTACAAAGTGCAGCGCGGCAAATCCGAGGTTTACCTGAAAGACCAACCGGCATTGGATGATTATCTGATCGAGCAAGGGTTGGAGGGCGCAACCCTGCGCCTTGAAACCGGTGAGCAAATCACCGGCGCTGATCTGGCACGGGTTGTTACCGAAGCCCGCCAAACCGCCACCATTCTAAACGCGTTCCCCACCCATTATCCCCAACCCATACTGGAACAAATGGCCATTGCGGGCGCGCTAAAACCGGGCGTGCTGGACAGTGATCCGCAAGGCACGGCTGACCGCGTGGCAACGCGGCTGGACCTGATTGCGACCGAGTATGAAAAAGGCTGGCAAGGCCGCCCAACCCAAGACGCCGGCCTGCGCCTGTTTCGCATGTTGCGCGGTGTTGATGAGGTCCGCACCATCGACGGCAACGCGCTGCGCTCGGCTGAGGCGCGCAAACTGGCACAAATGACCGACGCCTTGCAGGAGATTTACAAAGCCCCCGCCAAGCTGGTGCGCAAAGACAAAGAGGTCATCATCAACGCCCCAAGCGACCTGCTGCGCGCGGTAATGTCCGAGGGCGAAAAAGGCCTATCCATGCAGCGCTACAAAGGTTTGGGCGAAATGAACCCCGAACAATTATGGGAAACCACCCTAGACCCCGAGGCCCGCACATTGCTGCAAGTCCGCGTTGACCAAATGGACGAAGCCGACGAGATTTTCACCAAACTCATGGGAGACGTGGTAGAA
>CAZSSS010000268.1:0-3351 GCA_964609255.1 uncultured Rhodobacterales bacterium | reverse complement strand
GTGCAAGATGAAGAAGCCCGCTCCATCGGGGATATTTTTCAGGAGTTGGAGCCAGAAGACCTGCTGAAATTTGGCCTGATCCCGGAATTTGTTGGCCGTCTACCGGTGATTGCCACGCTAACTGACCTTGATTCGGATGCGCTGGTTACCATTTTGACCGAACCCAAAAATGCTTTGATAAAGCAATATCAACGGTTGTTTGAAATGGAAAACGTCAAGCTGACGCTGACAGACGACGCGCTACAGGCGGTTGCGGCACGGGCAATTCAACGCAAAACCGGTGCGCGCGGCCTGCGCTCAATACTTGAAGAAGTATTGCTGGACACAATGTTTGAATTGCCGGGGCAGGATAATGTGGTTGAGGTTGTCGTGAACGAAGATGCAATCGGCAAAAGCGGCGCACCGCTGTTGATTTATTCGGAACAGGACGAAACTGTTTCCGCTTAACAGGACAAAAATATGATAAAATTTATTTTACAGCTTTTAACATGGTGGGATGGCCAGAGCGTTGGGACACGGTTGTTCACATGGCGCAAAGGCACCCTGGTTGGCGAAGATGCGCTGGGAAATAAGTATTACACCCATAAATCCAAACGCTGGGTAATTTACAACGGGGCGATTGAGGGGTCTCGGATTTCGCCGGAATGGCATGGCTGGATACATCACACATTCGATAACATGCCCAGCGACAACCCGTTACCCCATAAATCATGGGAAAAACCGCACCGCGAAAACCTGACGGGCACAAATGCGGCCTATCACCCGGCTGGCAGTATGATGGCGGCGTCACCTGCGAAACGCTCTGATTATGATGCGTGGCAACCGGAATAGGTTATGGCATCACAGACTGCAGAAACCCTGATTGGTGCGATAGTTGTCGCAACGGCTGCGGGCTTTTTGGTGTTTGCAGGGCAGGCGGGTGGCTTTGGGCAAAATGACTCCGAAAACCAATATATCGCCAAATTTTTCAGCGCCGAAGGGTTATCGGTTGGTTCCGAAGTGCATTTGGCCGGTGTGCAGGTTGGCACAGTTACCGCATTAACACTGGATAAATCGACCTATCAGGCCGTTGCCGAATTTGGCGTTGTCGACAGCGTTGAAATCCCCGAAGATACCGAGGCAAAAATCGCTTCGGAGGGATTACTGGGCGGCACATTTTTGGAAATAACGCCGGGCGGTTCAGACGTGATGTTGAATAACGGCGAGGAAATTATTTTTACTCAAGGTGCGCTTAGCCTATTGAATTTATTAATGAAATTTGTGACAGAACCAGATGAATAAAATTATATTGACCCTGCTTTTTGCCGCCCAACCATTGGTCGCGCAAACAATATTTGAAGAACCGCTGCCAACGATTATGGAATCGCCGCTTGACGGGGTGTTGCAAATGCCGAATTTTGAATTTGACGGGCAGCGCAGTGCGAATTCTGATATTGGCATCGGCGCGATTTTGCGCGGCCTTGACCGGATCACCGGCGCGGTTGGCGATTTCCAGATGGATATCGGCGAAACCCTGCAATTTGAACGCCTTGAGGTAACATTGGAGGCCTGCCGCTATCCGCCCAATGACGTAAACAAAGACGCATTTGCCTTGCTGAAAATCCGCGATATCCGTGAGGAAGACGACGCATTTTATGGCTGGATGTTTGCCTCTAGCCCCGCACTTTCGGCGCTGGACCATCCGCGCTATGATATTTGGGTGCTAAGCTGCCAAATTGAGGCCGTTTCGGATAATTGAAGCCGTCCAAAATCGCCGCTTTGATGTAACGCGATTTCAAGGCGCGCCTGATAGGCCGCTTTGGTGATCTCAACCCCGCCCATGGTTTCCAGATGCGGGGTTAAAAACTGCGTATCCAGCAAAAAATAGCCCCCCAGCTTCAATCGCGCCACCAGCGCAACAAGCGCAATTTTTGAGGCACTTGGCGCAGTTGAAAACATGCTTTCACCAAAAAATGCGCCGCCAATGGACACACCATAAAGCCCGCCAACCAATTCACCATTTTCCAGAATCTCAACCGAATGAGCATAACCCATTTGGTTCAATTCCGTATAAAGATCAAATATTTGCGGGTTAATCCAGGTTTCTTCGCGGTCCGCACAGGCGGCCACAACAGCTGTGAATTGTTGATCAACCAAAACCGTATACCGGTTTGATTTCAAAAGCTTTTGCAAACTGCGCGATACATGCAATTCATTCAGCGGAAGAACCCCGCGCATGTCTGGGTCGATCCACAGGATTTCATCAGCATCCGCCGATTCGGCCATCGGAAACACACCGGATGCATAAGCATATAAAAGCATTGCTGCCGTTATTTCCGGTATATCTTTCACGTTTAAATCTCCGGTTTGGTCTCCAACCATTGTTCCAGCCAGTGAATGGTATAGTCACCGGTTTGCACGGCTTTTTCTGCCAGCAGCGCATGAAACAACGGAATTGTGGTGTCGATACCGTCAATCACCAGTTCCGATAAGGCGCGCTCAACCCGCGCCAAGGCTGCCTTGCGATCGGGCGCATGCACGATCAATTTACCGATCAGGCTGTCATAATGCGGTGGCACCACATAGCCGTCATAAATTGCGCTATCCATCCGCACCCCAAGGCCGCCGGGGGCGTGGTATTGCTTGATCGTTCCGGGTGAGGGCCGGAATTCAGGCACTTTTTCCGCATTAATACGGCATTCAATGGCGTGACCGGTGATCACCAGATCATCTTGGGTAAACGACATGGGCAAGCCAGCGGCCACACGGATTTGTTCGCGCACCAGATCAACATTGAAAATGGCTTCGGTAACGGGGTGTTCGACCTGCAAACGGGTGTTCATTTCGATGAAATAGAACTCGTTGTTTTCAAACAGGAATTCAATGGTGCCAGCGCCTGCGTAATTGATTGATGCAATGGCGTCTGCGCAGACTTTACCGATTTTTTGGCGCGTGGCCTCGTCAATCACTGGCGAGGGGGCTTCCTCAAATACCTTTTGATGGCGGCGCTGCAACGAGCAATCCCGCTCTCCGAGATGCACAGCATTGCCTTTGCCATCACCAAAAACCTGAATTTCAATATGGCGGGGCAGGGTCAGGTATTTTTCCAAATACACTTCTTCGTTGCCAAAAACTGACTTACCCTCAGCCCGCGCTGTGGAAAATGCCACGTCTATATCGCCTTCGGATTGCGCCACTTTCATGCCGCGACCCCCGCCGCCTGCGGTGGCTTTGATAATGACAGGATAACCCATTTCAGCAGCAATTTTGCGGGCTTCCTCAATTGTATCAACGCCGCCTTCTGAACCGGGAACACATGGCACATCCAGTTTCCGCATGGTTTCTTTGGCGGTGATTTTATCACCCATGGTG
>CAZSSS010000267.1:1302-3360 GCA_964609255.1 uncultured Rhodobacterales bacterium | reverse complement strand
TAAGCCAGATTTTTGAAAACCGCATGCACCCGATGACCCTGAAAGGCATTGTGGCAGGAATAAAGGAATTGGGCTGATGATTATTCCAGCATATCTTTTCCAATACTTTTTGCGGCCCCCAGCAAGGTTTCATCGGTACCTTCCTCAAGGGGCCGACTACTGAATATCCCCTTAACGATAAAGATAGTCACCGCTGATGTGGCAACAATTGGGGCGGTAAAAACAGCAATTTGTGCTTCGGATGAAAGGGCACTTTCACTACGGGAGATCACAAGACACAATACTATAAATAGAAACACCACCATCACACTAATAACAGCAATCGACAGGTAGAATGCCCAATACCGTAATTTTGTTAATTGAATATTCGACCTATACGTTGAGCCACCCATTAAAAGCTCCGAATACTCATCTGCCTTTGGCTTTTCGCTGCCAGCACTTGCTTTCAAGTCTGGGTCTTCATCTGGAATACGTTTTTTCTCGCTCAACTTGCCGCCTCAGCATTTTGCCGCTTTTCAAGGTAATGATGCTTGATCAATTCATCTAAAATCGGCGCACGCTTCCCGCCTGTTCTCATGGCAATGTCCCAAGGACCATTGGGAATATGCGTGAGGTCTGAAAGCTGAAAAGGTGACAAATGGCCATAGTTTGAGCTAATCTGGCCAAGTAAATCTTCTGCTTGGGGGTCCAAGGGAAGGGCCTCAAATTTGATCGGATTTCGAATATCGACGCCTTGGTTCCTATATGCTTGATACACATCCAGAACAACCGGGCCATATTGCCAAGCTTCTATTCTATTTGGAAACAAAGGGCGGTTATAGAGCGCTAGCATCCATCCGTGTGCAATATATACCAATTTTAACAAAGTCATAATTGACAGCACACGACCACCATCCTCCGCTGCACGGCGGATGAATTCATTTGCGATCTGTCTTGCATCGTATTGCATGGCTTCCTCTATACTCTTATATGATTACAAACACGTTATACACAAGACGTTTCCCGATTTCGTGATCACAAAAGGCATTATGTTGCTGCGCTTCACCCCCATCCTTTTGGCCCTGATCGTTGGCCTTGTGATGTATCGCTTTTCTGCGTGGCGCACCGGGCGTGACCTTGATCAACGATCAACCCTGCTGGAGGATCCAGAGCTGCTGGCATTGACCCGGAAAATGGCCAAACAGCTTGACCTGCCGCGGCTTAAGATATTCATTTTTGAGGTTGAACCAGTGAACGGTCTGGCCGCGCCTGACGGGCGAATATTCATTACTCGCGGGTTTTACAATAAATATAAATCCGGTGAGGTTACCTCAGAAGAACTGGCAAGCGTTATTGCCCATGAATTGGGTCACGTGGCGCTTGGCCATTCCCGCCGCCGCATGATCGATTTTTCCGGCCAAAATGCAATGCGCGTGGCGCTCAGCATGGTTCTGGGCCGGTTTATTCCCTTTTTTGGTGTCTATATCGCCAATTTTATCGTTGGCCTGCTGGCGGCGGGCCTGTCACGCAAAGACGAATTTGAGGCCGATGCCTATGCGGCCGCTTTGATGGAAAAATCCGGAATCGGGTTATACCCGCAAATTTCGCTATTTCGTAAACTGGAAACATGGACCCCAAGCGGCGGCGGTTCAGCGGCTTGGCTAATGAGCCACCCCAAAACCCAGAACCGAATTGATGCAATCCAGCGTCTTGAAAAGGCGTGGAAATCACCGCCCGCCCAACGCTGATCTCCGCCATGTGGAACACATGCTCTGCCCTGATGGGCTCGATGCCCATTAGGGCAGACATCCCTTTAAGGTTTTATTGTTGATACGCTGCCTTGCGCTCAACTTCAGTGATCTGGTGCGGTGATTTTATCGGCTCACCACTGTCTGGCGCAAAAAAACCAGAACGCTTATACGCCCCGCTGATCCGCGCCCCGATCGCAATGCGCATCACCCTGAACGCCATCTTTAACATCCCGGTATTACGCAGTTTAGCACCCCCAGCATCAGCAATTGCAAATTCGGTGAATACCCAGGTTCTGACCGGTCCCATAATTTTTGCCAGTATTGTGCC
>CAZSSS010000267.1:0-1292 GCA_964609255.1 uncultured Rhodobacterales bacterium | reverse complement strand
TCATCGAGACAGGCCGGAAGCAACCCGACAAACGGCAACCCCCTTGTGGTCGCGGTATTCCCAATCGGGGTCGCACAACAGGTTGTGTGCCAACGCAAAAGCCCCCTAGGGGTCAGTTGCACACAAGCAATATGTTCCTGCCCGTCCAAAAATTTAACCCTTGCGGATGACGTCTGGAACAGATCCGTGCCACCATTCGCGTCCAGCACTTGATCTTGGGCGCCAACAAAACGCGCAAATGCCTGACAGTCCCGGCAATAACAAACTGTGTGGTTTCCCGCCGAAGATGTCAGCCCCTCAACCATCCCTGTGACCTTACCACACCCACATTTCAACGCTATATCAACCGCCATTACTGTCTCCTCTCAATTTGTTTGAAATCCATATAGAAAATAGGAATATTTAAAATAATAGAGGTTTAGTATATGTCAAAATAAACGCGCCGCAAGTGCCCGCTTAGGTCGATACCCGCAGGTGCCGCAAGTATCGCCGCTCTAACATACGAAACGTAAAAACGAACAGAAATGTGATCGACATATATAATGCCGCTGCGGTCAGAAACCCTTCGTATGCTACGTAATAACGTGCATTCAATGTGCGGCCTGCCCCCAGAATATCCTGAATGGTGATCACACTGGCCACCACTGATCCATGCAGCATAAACACAACCTCGTTGCCATATTGCGGCAAGGCGCGGCGCAACGCTGAGGGGATCAAAACCAGAAAATCAACCTTGCGCGGGGACAAACCCAAAGATTTTGCTGCCTCCAATTCACCCTTTGGCACGGTTTCCACCGCACCACGAATTATTTCTGTGGTATATGCACCGGAATTCAACGAGAACGTAATAAGCGCGCACCAATAAGCCTCACGCAGGACCGGCCAAGCAAATGAACCTCGCACGGCTTCGAATTGCGAAAGGCCGTAATAAACCAGAAAAAGCTGAACCAGCAGCGGCGTGCCGCGAAACGCATAAACATAGATGTTTATCAGGGGTGAAAAAACGGGAATGCGGCGCGCACGTATAATGCCAGAGGGCAGCGCGATGCAAAACCCGATCAGCAAGGATAGCAGGGTCAATTGCACAGTCAGCCAAGCACCGTTTGCGAACATCTCCCAATTTTCGAGCACCAGATCAAACCGCATCTGAATGACCTTTCAAGGCGTATCTGCGTTCGGCGAACATAAAAATATTCTGGCTGACCCATGTAAAAAACAAATACACACAAAATACTGCGGCAAAGAAAATAAACGGTTCCCGGACAGATTTTCCGGCATCATTGGCCAAGCCG
>CAZSSS010000266.1:0-3362 GCA_964609255.1 uncultured Rhodobacterales bacterium | reverse complement strand
TCGAAGATTTGGCGCAGCTCATATATGATCTCAAAAATGTCAATCCGATTGCCATTTTGATTTTTGCTCCTATTTTTTGGCAGGCTTTTGAACTGCGGATGTCGTTTTTGGTAATTTTGAAGTGTTACCGGCGTTTGATTGAGAACTAGGGTTTTTTAATCCTTGATAACCATGATTATTTGCTCTGTGCTTAGGCTTGGCCTGATAGCCGTCAACTAACAGCGTTCGTCTTGATTTAGACATTTCCTTCTCCTTCAGATTTAGTATCATCTGTGATCTGATCCAAAAAATCGATCGAACGCACGTTGTTCAGGCTGAGTAAAGCCGACCTGCCCGGCATTGTTTCTATCCATTGATCAGTGTCATCTACGGTATATAGGCGTTCTAAGTACAAATCGCTACGTTCGGGATCACTGGCGGCCAAGGATTCGGCTCCAAAATGACCCCTCACAATTGTTTCATCTTCGTATGTAACGATTACAAGGCAGGGCTCTCTGTTGAATCCAAAAGCAAAATCATGAGCCCTTTGAATTGGGCGAATGATAGGCATCGAGAGCCGCCGGAAAATCGCATGTTTCCAACCTTTGGATAAGTTTGCCCCAATCAATAAGCCCCATAACAAAGGAAGAAATACGACTTCAATGTAAAACGGAAGCCGCCCCCAAGCCCATTGATACGATTCAGTTGGTATCAACCATATGAAAACTTGGCTTATGATTTGAAATAACAATTGGTTAATTAGGCTAAGAATCACGGATTCAGCGACAACAAGGGCTGCCTTAGGTCGTTCTCCGACTACGAATCGGGATCGCATGATAATAACGATATAACCAGCCAGAAAAAACTTAGCGACGAAATCAAAGGTTTCAGGTTTCAATAAATCTGTAAACACTTCAATTACTTCTTCTAAAAAGGAAAAATGTTCCCATTTTTTGCTCCTATTCCAGGCTTGTGCCGATGTTGTGGCCCGAGGCGGTGTCTTTTGCTTTGGCCGCTTTCAGCGTGTTGGTCAGCTCGCGCTCCATAATATCAAGCTCTTTTTCGGCCTCGCGACGGTTGGCTTTGCCCTCGTCAGCGATGCGCAGGCTGTCCTCAATGGTTTCAATAAGGTCAGCATTGGCCTTTTTGATGGCCTCGATGTCAAACACGCCGCGTTCCATTTCGGTGCGGATTTCTTTATTCGCGATCTTCAGGTTTTCCGCGTTGGCTGTCAGCAGCTCATTCGTCAGGTCATTGGCCTCGCGCACTACTTTTGCGGCTTCGCGGTCACGGCCTGCGCCAATTGGGTTTCCCAAAGCGGCACGGTGTTGACCATTGTTGAATTAATTTTGGTCACCAGCGATTTGTCGTTTTCCTGCACCAGACGGATGCTTGGCAGGCTTTGCATTGTTACCTGACGGGTCAGTTTCAGGTCATGCACCCGGCGTTCCAGATCATCGCGCGCGGCGCGCAGATCACGCAATTCTTGCGCTAATATAACCTTGTCATCCTCGGGGGCGTCGTCAACGATTTTTTGTTTGGCGGGGATGTCCACGTCATCCAGCGCTTTGATTTTTTCCTCGCCAGCCGCGATATAAATCGCCAGTTGGTCATAAAATTCGATGGTTTTCTCATAGAGTTTATCAAGCGATTTGATGTCTTTAAGCAAGATATGTTCATGCTCCAGCAGCTCTCCGGTGATTTTATCAATCTGGCCCTGCACGGTTTCGTATTTGGCCATAAACATGGCAATAGGTTTGGCGCGGCCCAGCAATTTATCCCACCAGCTTTGGGTGCGATTGGGGTTCAGCTCATCCACTGAAAACCCACGGATGGAGGTCACCATTTCGCGCAAAGCATCGCCAGCCGGGCCGGCATCCTGATTGCGCACACCGGCCAGCATTTCCTGACTGATTTCCTGCAATTCTGCTTGGGCAGAGGAGCCAAAGCGGATGATGGATTGCGTATCACCCATATCCAGCTCGCCAATGGCTTTGTCAATTTCAGCCTTTTCAGCGGCGCTGGCTTGGTCAATCACGATCAGTTCGGTTGACGGTTCCAGCAACAACACCGAGGTCACTTTTTCGACCTCTTTCAGTGTAGTTTCAGCTTTGGCCCGGATTTCCTCGGTCATGTTATTCTCCCTCTTTGGCCAAATGGCCTTCTCGTTGTAATCGCTCTCGCAGGACTTCGATTTCCACATCCAGATCGGTGTGATCATCTTGCAGCAAGGCTTCTTTTTTGCCCTCAAAACTGGTTTGCAGGTCTTTCAATAGGGTTTGGTATTCATCGCGCGCGTCTTGGTTTTGGCTGCGCGAATACACATCGGCAAATTTCACCGTCGCATCGCGCGCCCCCATCAAATAGACGGTCATGAATTTACGTGCCGAGGTCAGATCCCTCGGGTCATCCTCAACCACGCGCAGCATTTCACCAGCGGCTGAAACCAGATCAGCAACACGTGTTTCAATGCGTTGATCACCAATTCGCGCGGCGGCGTCGCTGATTTGCGCCAAAAACCCTTCGGCTTTTTCAACAGCCCGCGCCACGCGGTTGGCTTCAAATTCGTTAAAACCCTCCATGCCTTTTTTGCGCATCGGGTCCAGCCCGAACGCTGCCAAAAACGCAACAACTGTCACAACGCCAAACACAACCGCTGACCAAAGCGGCTGCCCCCAGCCCATCCATGCGGCCATGGCAACGCCAAGCCCCGAAAGATCAGCCGCCAGCATTTTGCGCGGAATGGCGGGCGGGCGGGCGACTTTGCGGGCGTTATATGCGGTTTCGGCCTTTAACCCTTCGCGCAGCAGCCACGCCGAAAGAATAAGCAATCCAAACGCCCCGAACGAGGCCAGCATCGACAAAGGTGCCGCGTCAGCCATTTTTGAAAACCCGTTCAGCAACAACGGAAGCGGCACAAAAAACAACAGATTTGCGCGAAAATTGCTAACCTTGATGGATTTGCCCGCCAGCGGATTTACCGGCGTTTCAGCCATGATAACTTGCTCATCAGCCTGTGCATCAGGGCTGTGCGCCCCGCGAAATTTCTTTGCTGCCATCAGGAAATCCACCCGTATGACCCGGCCGCCACAACCCAGATAAGGCTGACCAGCACCAGATAGGCAATCAATTGCAGTGTTTTTCCAGACATTTATGGTCCTTTTGCGCGAAAAGCGCGATCACTGGTTAATATAGGATGGTTTTACACAAAATCTAGTGCTGACGTTACTTCATGTCCTGTTCCATGGCGCGTTCATGGCCCAGTTTTTTCTGGTATTTGCTTTGGATGATTTCAACGGCAAACAGCACCGCAACCGAGAAATAGAAGGTTGTTTTGCTGATCGGTTCAACTGCGTTACCAAGTAATTTCAGGTGACCTTCTT
>CAZSSS010000265.1:0-3367 GCA_964609255.1 uncultured Rhodobacterales bacterium | reverse complement strand
TCCAGATTGCCGCAGTTGTCATCTTCTGGATCAATCAATGAGTCCTGACCCTAGGGCCTCGCCGATCAATTTATTCAACATTTTCCAGCCATAATTTTGCCACTTGCCAATAAATCATTGAGTTTGGCTTCGGGTTGTTCGTTTAATTGCCGGATAAAATCGTTGATGCGTTTTGCGCCATGTGCCGCATTTCCAATATCGGGACTAATTAAAACAGTGTGGCGTTTGGCACAATTTCTCAGGTGATCTGCCACAATATTCAAAACCACCTTTTCAAAATGCTTTGCTGGTATTCCCCAGCCCGACCTCGATCTTCACGCCGTCCCATAATCTGCCGGTTTTGGGTTAAGCCGAACGCAGGTATGGGCTCGCTTTATCGCTCGCTACACGAAGTGGTATTTGCATACAAAAAACCAGAGGACAAAACTCAGAACAATGCCCAACTTGGTAAGAATGGCCACAACCTTTCGTGGCATGACACATCTCCCGCATACAATTAAAATTGCCACTAATCTTCTACATAATTGAAGTGGGCCGCACATCCGCATGATCTTTTTGGCTTATAATTTACGAAAAATAGGGCACGGTTTGACCAAGTGCCTTCTAGATGAGTTACTGGTGCGGCACTTAAACGCGACAGGTCCAAATCTGAAAACTACCGTCTCTTCGTCATTTCTGTATTCCTTTGTCGAGTTGGATAGAACTTGACAACCTGTCCGGTTTTGCAAGGCCACTTCAGTAACCCCTCAGAAATATGTTCAAACAGCGGGACATCTCTGATTTCTGCGAATCGATCCAGTGTCATCGTTCAGTTTGTTACTAAATTGGTATTTATCAATTAACAGTGTGAAACATGTTAGTTGGCAATACGGTCTTTGAAAAATGAATGCTTGGCAGGTGTATCAAAACATCGGGTTTGGCTCAAAACTTCAGTTTATTTAGCAATTACAGAGGATTTTTGACATAGATCAAAACATTAGATTCAAAAAAAGCGCCCCTTATAAAAAATATACTTGGCCAAAGGTCAATTTTGAAAGGGACGAACTATGCATAACCTTGAAGGCGTCACTGCAAACGACCAGTACCGAGCGCTGGGCCTTAGCACCTTGGCTTTTACTGTCTGTTTCGCGGTGTGGACCATTTTTTCAATCATCGGTGTTCAGATCAAACAAGATTTGGGCCTGTCCGAAACCCAATTCGGCCTGCTGGTGGCGACACCGGTTTTAACTGGCTCCCTATCCCGGATTTTCCTGGGCGTGTGGACGGACCAGTTTGGTGGCCGCATTATGCTGCCGTTGCAAATGCTGATTACGGCTGTGTCGGTCTGGTTGCTGGCATCTGTTCAAACCTACGCTGTGTTCCTGCTGATCGCGCTGGGCCTTGGGCTTGCGGGCGGGTCTTTTATCATCGGTATCGCTTATGTGTCTCGTTGGTTTGAGGCAAAACGCCAAGGCACTGCACTGGGCATTTTTGGTGCTGGTAACGTGGGGGCCGCGGTCACCAACTTTGCCGCTCCGTTTTTGGTTGTTGCTGTTGGCTGGGAAGATACCGCGCGTATTTATGCAGTTGTGTTGGTCGTTATGGCGGCCCTCTTTTACATCTTTGCCAAAGAAGACCCTGTGCGGGTTGAACAACGCAAAACCGGACGTAAACCTGTTTCAGCCGCTAAGCAGCTAGAGCCGCTTAAGGATATTCGGGTTTGGCGTTTTGCAACCTATTATTTCTTTGTGTTCGGTGCGTTCGTGGCCTTTGCGTCCTTTCTGCCTAACTACTATGTTGGTGCATATGGTGTTGCGTTGACGTCGGCCGGTGTGTTTGCCGGTATGTATTCACTGCCCGGGTCGATATTCCGCGCCCTTGGCGGGTGGATGTCCGATGTTTGGGGCGCACGGTTTGTGATGTATATCACCTTTATTGTGTCGCTGATCGTGTTGTTTGTCATGAGCTATCCCGAGACCAGTTATGTTGTGCAGGGTATTCCCTATGCGGACGGTTCTGAGCGCCTGATCGAATTCAGCTTTGGCATTCCGCTGTGGGGTTTTGTGTTCCTGACCGTGATCCTTGGCTTTGTTATGAGCCTCGGCAAGGCGGCGGTATTTAAACATATTCCGGTATATTTTCCGGAAAATGTTGGCGCTGTTGGCGGACTGGTAGGCATGATCGGGGGCTTGGGTGGTTTTATCCTTCCAATATCCTTTGGCATCCTTCTGGACATCACACATGTCTGGTCCGTGGTGTTCATGCTGATGTTTGTCATCGTGGCTGTCAGCACCATCTGGATGCACATGGCCATTCGGGCAATGGATCGTAAAGCGCATCCTGAGTTGTCGCGAAACACCCATCTTTCCGACGTTCCCCATTAATTCAAAAAGGCGGGCTGCTAAATGGCCTGCCATCACCCAAAAAGGAGAAACCCCTTGGGACAAGATCTACGAGATTGGAAGCCGGACGACGATGCGTTTTGGCAATCTACCGGAAAATCCATCGCCACACGGAATTTATGGATATCCATTCCCAGCCTGCTAAGCGGCTTTGCCGTGTGGCTATACTGGGGCATCATCACGGTGCAAATGTTGAATTTGGGATTTGATTTTGAAAAATCTGATCTGTTTACGTTGGGCGCAATTGCCGGCCTGACGGGTGCAACATTGCGTATTCCGTCAACGTTCTTTATCCGCATCGCGGGTGGGCGAAATACGATTTTCTTTACCACAGCATTGCTGATGATCCCTGCGATCGGTGCGGGTATTGCACTGCAAAACCCTGATACGCCTCTCTGGAAATTCCAGCTTTTGGCGCTGTTGTCCGGTATTGGTGGCGGTAACTTTGCGTCCTCGATGTCCAATATCAGCTTTTTTTACCCCAAGAAAATTTTGGGTTATGCGCTGGGCATGAATGCCGGTTTGGGTAATTTTGGCGTAACAACCATGCAAATCGTTATTCCGCTGGTGATGACGTTTGGCCTGTTTGGTGGCGATCCAATGATACTGGAGCAAACTTCCGGCACGTTGATTGGCAAAATTCCTGCGGGGACTCCAACTTATATCCACAACGCTGGTTTCGTTTGGTTGATCTTGTTGATCCCGCTGGCGGTGCTTGGCTGGTTGGGCATGAACAACATTCGTGATGAACATGTGTCACCCGATATCCCCAACCCGATTGGCGCGTTTGCCATCATGACGGGCATGTTGTTGATCGGCCTGATCACAGCTGCGTTTGGCTTGTGGCTGTTGCTGCCAGCCACCGAGGGCGGCTTGCCGGTTTCGGGGCTTGGTCTGTCAAAATGGCTGGTATTGCCAATTGTGATTATTCTGACGGTGGTGTTGCTCAAAATGATTCCCGGTTCGGTTGGTCAAAATCTGACCCG
>CAZSSS010000264.1:0-3383 GCA_964609255.1 uncultured Rhodobacterales bacterium | reverse complement strand
GAGCGTTTTTTGACAGATTTATCTGGGTTATCCAACCGGTCTATTAACGGAATTTCCGCAGCCAACGCCAATATTCTGCCCGAATAGAGGCTGATTAAATCTTTTTCGGTACTCATGGCGGGCCTTTGCAAAACAGGTGTTACCCCTTAAATAGGGGGCGAATAGTGGCAAAAACAAGAGCAGGTCTATGAAATTTGATATTGATTCGATAAAATTCAATAATGATGGTCTTATCCCTGTGATTGCTCAGGATCACATAAATGGTGATGTTTTGATGCTGGCATGGATGAATGCCCGGAGCCTTGCCGAAACCATTGAAACTGGATGGGTTACTTATTGGTCACGCTCGCGTCAGGAATTATGGCGCAAGGGCGAGACCTCAGGGCATGTGCAGGTTTTAAAGGACTTGCGCATTGATTGTGATCGGGATTGTTTGCTGATGCTGGTTGATCAGACCGGACCCGCCTGCCACACCAACCGGCGCAGTTGTTTTTATGTGGCCATTCGTAAGGGCGTTGAGGTGGAGATATTAACACCGGATTAGGGGCTGCCGCCCCAATTGCTGCGCAATTTCCCCGCGAGTATTTTTGAAACAGTGAAATTAGAGACCAATCATTTGGCGGATGTCTTGCGGAGTTGCACCGTTGGCGCGGTATTTGGCAATGGCGCGCGCATCATCGCGTTTGGCAAGGCGTTTGCCGTTTTCGTCGCGGATTAGGCGGTGATGATGGTAAATCGGGGTGGGCAGGCCCAGCAATTTTTGCAGATATGCATGAATGGGGGTCGCATCAGAAAGGTCTTCGCCGCGCGTTACATGGGTAACATTTTGATAAGCGTCGTCAATCACAACGCTAAGATGATAGGAGGTGCCCATGTTTTTGCGGGCAATAACAATATCGCCAATCGTGTTTTGCAGGTTTTGTGGCATTTTCAAACGCAGCGCGGTATTTGGCATTTGTGATGGCAGTGGTTTGTGACGGCAGGTGCCGGGGTAAACCAAGCCATCCGGCCCCAAAAGCGGCGCGCCTTCCTGCGGGGCATTGATGGCTGATTTTATGTCAGCGCGGCGACAGGTGCAGGGGTAAAGCAGGCCTTTGTCCCATAAAATTTGTAATGCGGCACGGTAGGCGGGTAACCGCGTTGATTGATGGAGGATTGGTTGCTGCCATGTGATGCCAAGCCATTCCAGATCTGCGAATATCTGGGTTTCCCATTCGGGGCGGCACCGTGATTGATCTATATCCTCAATTCGAAGCAAAAAATCACCGTTATTTTTCATTGCACGGTCCCAGGCGGTTAACGCCGAAAAGGCGTGGCCGAGGTGCAGCGGGCCGGTTGGGGACGGTGCAAAGCGTTCGATATGGGTCAATTCGGGCCAAGCCATGTCAGAAAATCGGCTTTGGCGCGATCTGTATAGGCTTTGTAGCGGGTTTTGCGGTTTTTCCGGCCCTGTTTGGCATCAATTGGTGGGAATAGCCCGAAATTGACATTCATCGGTTGGAAATGTTTGGCATCTGCGTCGCCGGTTATATGGGTGATAAGGGCACCCATTGCGGTGGTGTTTGGCGGCGGCGTCAAGGGTTTTCCGGCAGCATCTGCAATCGCCATACGCCCCGCCAACAGCCCCATTGCTGTGCTTTCAACATAGCCCTCAACACCTGTAATTTGGCCAGCCATGCGAATATTTGGGTTGGATTTCAGACACATTTGCCGATCAAGTAAAATTGGTGCGTTAATAAATGTATTGCGGTGAATCCCGCCTAAACGGGCAAATTCGGCATTCTCAAGCCCCGGGATACTGCGAAAAACCTCGGTTTGCGCGCCATATTTCATTTTGGTTTGAAAACCGACAATGTTAAAAAGCGTGCCCAAGGCGTTATCACGGCGCAGTTGCACCACGGCGTGGGCTTTGATTTCCGGCTGATGCGGGTTGGTCAGGCCCACGGGTTTCATCGGACCCCAACGCAAGGTTTCGCGGCCCCGCTCGGCCATCACCTCAATCGGCAGGCAGCCGTCAAAATAGGGGGTGTCTTTTTCCCAGTCTTTGAATTCGGTTTTTTCCGCAGAAATCAGCGCGTCAATGAAGGCCTCATACTGGTCTTTGTCCATTGGGCAATTCAGATATGCGGTGCGGTCGGCCTCGGTGTCGCCTGTGTCGTATCGCGACTGAAACCATGCTTTTTCCATATTGATACTGTCAAAATGCACAATCGGGGCGATGGCATCAAAAAACGCCAGTGATGTTTCGCCAGCGGCGGCGCGGATGCTTTCGGCCAGCGCGCCTGAGGTCAGCGGCCCTGTGGCGATAATTGTTTGCGGCCAGTTGGGCAGGGCGGTGATTTCGCCGCGTTCAACCGTGATATTTGGGTGGGCCGTTAGGCGCGCGGTCACGGCCTCGGAAAAGGCATCGCGGTCAACCGCCAAGGCGCTGCCTGCGGGCAGTTTATGCGCATCTGCCATTTCCATGATTAATCCGCCAGCTTGGCGCATTTCCCAATGCAGCAGGCCCACGGCGTTGGCTTCATCATCGTCCGAGCGAAAGGAATTGGAACAGACCAGTTCTGCCAGATTATCGGTTTGATGGGCAAAAGTGCCTACAACCCCGCGCATTTCATGGATAATAACGCGCAGACCGGCATTGGCGATTTGCCAAGCGGCCTCGGAACCGGCCATGCCGCCGCCGATAATGTGAATGGGTTCTGTCATAGAAGGGATTTAGGCGACCTGAGCGCAAATGAAAAGAGCCCGTTGCATTGCCAAAAAAATGGCCCGGGAATTTCGGGCCATTTTAGATAATTTATGCACCGCCAAGAAACAGCGAGTAGCTGTGATTTCGGAAAAGCCGTTCATTTGTTGGGCTGCCAAATGCATATGACGCGCGCACACCAAACGTATCAGACCCTTCAGATGTGGTATAATTAGCCCCGATTGAAAGCGGCATATTTTGAAAATTATATATCGCTGCTGCGTGATAACTGCTGAGGGAATCACCACTGATAAAAAGATAATCAACACCAGCCGAAATTTCGATCGCGGGTGTTACAGCAAAATAAACGTCCACATTTGCCCGCCCAATAGAGTCCGAAAAGCCATCTATCGCGACCCCGCCAATCGATGCCTCAACGTCAAACGCGCCAAAACTTGTGATGCCCTCAACGCCATAATTATAGAAAGTCTGGCTTACTCCAGAGCCGCTAAAAATATCGGACCCAACAAAACCACCCAGCTTTGTTCCGCCTGGTAATTCTTTATAAACATGGGCACCAACGGAGTATTCGTTAATGGATTCTGAGAAATCTGTCAGAACAGTCAGACCAGCATCAATTTGCAAACCAAATGCACCGATGTCAAAATCGCTGCGACCTGTAAGGCTGAATTGTGCG
>CAZSSS010000263.1:0-3409 GCA_964609255.1 uncultured Rhodobacterales bacterium | reverse complement strand
GATTGCTGCCGGTTGACGGGCCTTTTGGCGATTTTTCCGATGATGCGGGTTTTACGGCGCAAGCGCGACGCTCCGCCACGCTCGGTATGGTTGGCAAATGGGCAATTCATCCAAAACAAGTGGCTTTGGCCAACGTGGTTTTCACCCCAAGCGAGGCGCAGCTTACCGAGGCACGCGAAATTCTGGCCGCCATGGCCGAGGCCGCAAAATCCGGTCAGGGGGCTGCGGTTTACAAAGGCCGCCTTGTTGATCTTGCCTCAATCCGCCAAGCAGAAGTCATTGTCAAACAAGCCGCGCTGATCGGGGCTTAGGCAAACCCGCCCCAAAAGGCAAAAATCCGCTTTTGTGCGGGTTTTACCATCAAACGCCCTAGACACCGCCACAATTCGCGCACATATCATTTATATGCAGTGCACGGGTATATAATACTGGCACATAATGAAACGGGGGTAATAATGGCGAAAAAACCTGTAAAGAAAAAAACCGATAACGCAACCGACGCGGAGCTTGTCTCTGAAGCGGATGTTGCTGATGAAAAAACGGTTGCTGACAACAAATCTGAAATGGATCCACCGCCCGATTCTGATGATACCATCGCAGACATCACCGATGAAACCGATATCGTGCAGGACAGCCCCCCCGTTTTTGATGATGATATTGAAGAACACCACGTTTCGTTTGCAGCCCGAAGCCTGCAAATTCTGGCGCTTATCGGCCTTGGCAGCCTTGTTGGCATTTGGGCCGCGCCGCGAATTGCACCGCTATTGCCCGCCGGGTTGGCCCCGGTTGCCCAATGGCTGTCCCCCGCCAATAACGCCGCGATTGAGGATCTGGAGAACTTGCGCGCCAGCATTGAAAGCCGCCTGATCAGGCTTGAAACCCTGCCCAGCCGCGCTGAGATCGAAACCCGCTTGGCCAATTTTCAAACCGACTCGGTTAATCCGGTGCGTGCCCAGATGACAGCCCTGTCAGATCAGGTTGCCGCCGCTGACAGCACCGCTGTCGAAAGCCGTCTTTGGGCGCTCGAAGGTCGGGTTGAAGGCCTGATTGCTGAAATTGGCGGCCTGACCGCCAGCCTTGGCGATATCGCCGCCGAAGGCGGTGCCATATCGGCGGATACTGCCGCCAGCATTTCCGCCTATCGCACCCGCATCGACGGGCTGCAAGCCTCGCTTGATGAAATGGCCGCAGCCCAGGGGGCCATGTCGCAAAAAATTGACGAAGTCGCGGTAACCGCCCAACGACAAGTGCGAGAGGCCGAAACCCTGGTGGCAGAAGCCAACCAAGAATCCGCCCGCACCTTGCAAGATGCCGAACTCCAGACCAACCTTGCCGCCATCGAGACTGCGCTGAAATCAGGCGCTCCCTTCTCGGCGCCGCTGGAACGCATCGCTGTCAGCGCAAAACACCCTGTCCCAGCGGCTTTGGCTGCTGCGCAAAACGGCGTTCCGACATTGGAAGAATTGCAAACCACGTTTGTTCCCGCCGCACATGGTGCTATTCGCGCCGCGATTGCCCCGGAAAAAGCCGGCGGGCTGTTTGCCGGTTTTGGCTCATTTTTGCGCTCACAAGTCGCGACCCGTTCCCTGACACCGCAATCCGGCGACAGCGCTGACGCGGTGTTATCGCGCATGGAAGCCGCCTTGCAACGCGCTGATCTGGCCGCCGTTCTGATTGAATCCCAATCGCTGCCCGGGCAGGCACATGCCGAAATGGCACCGTGGTTGGCCCAGTTGACCACGCGCCAAACTGCTAAACTTGCGTTTGCGGACCTGCGCGCTGCACTCATACCGGAGGAACAGGAATGATCTGGTCCCTGATCAAAGTTGCCGTTTTTGTTGCGCTGGCCGCAGCGCTGGCCTTTGGCGCATCCTTTATTCAAGACACGCCGGGCGAAGTGCTTATTGCCTTTGGGGGCCGTGAAATCAGCCTGACACCGCTTGTGGCGCTTATCGGTATTCTGGTGGCCTTTGCTGCCTTTTGGATTTTGCTTAAACTGGCTGGCCTTTTGGTTGCTATTTTACGCACCTCGATGGGCGATCAAACCGCGTTGCGCCGCTATTTTGATAAAAACCGCGAAAGACGCGGCTATGCGGCCCTGTCCGACGGGCTGATCGCCGTGGCCTCTGGTGAGGCGCAAAAAGCCGTGGCCAAGGCCAACAAAGCCGAAAAATTGCTGCATAAACCGGAATTGACATTGCTGTTAAACGCGCAGGCTGCTGAAATGACGGGGGATCGCACCCGCGCGATTGAACTCTATAAACAACTGCTTGGAGAGGAACGCACCCGTTTTGTTGGCATTCAGGGCCTGATGAAAGCAAAGTTGGAGGAAGGCGACACCGCCCGCGCGTTGCAATTGGCGCAAAAAGCCTTTGTGCTTAAACCGCGCCATCCCCAATTGCTCAAAACACTGTTTGCGCTGCAATCCAATGCCAATGACTGGGCGGGCGCGCGCACCACGTTATTGGCTAAATCCCGCGCCAAAATCATGCCAAAAGACCTGGCAACACGCCGTGAGGCCGTGCTGTCAGTGGCGGATGCCATGGCCAAACACAGCGCGGGCAACGCAGCTGATGCCCGCGACGCCGCGATAATTGCCAACCGCAACGCGCCTTCACTGGTGCCCGCCGCCGTGCTGGCCGCGCAGGTTTATATTTCCGAGGGCACAAAACGCAACGCGGTTCGGGTCCTGCGCAAAGCATGGGAGGCCAATCCCCACCCCGACCTTGCAACAGCCTTTGCCAGCATAGAACCCCATGAAACCACCAGCGACCGGGTCAAACGGTTTGCGTCATTTCTGGCGATCGCACCCGATCATCCCGAAACCAGACAGCTGGAAACCGAATTGCTGCTCGCCGCTGAGGATTTCCCCGCCGCCCGTCGCGCCCTGGGTGATCTGGCAACCCAAAATCCCACCACCCGCATATTGGCGCTAATGGCGGCAATCAGCCGTGGTGAAGGTGCCGCCGAAGAAGTTGTTCGCGGCTATCTCGCCCGCGCGCTTGCGGCACCACGCGGTGAACAATGGGTGTGTTCAGCCTGCAACAGTATCCACGCCAAATGGGCGCCAACCTGTTCAAATTGCACCGGATTTGACACCTTAAGCTGGGCATTACCCGCAGAAAGCTCCGTCGCTGATCTGCCCGAATCCATACTGCCCTTGTTGGAAACCTCCGTGCCCGATAGTGAACAAAACAATGTCGATACAACAAATGACGTGGCCGGACCAGACACATCAAGCACGACACAAGACGGCAATAATGCTGACCCTGAGGCCGAAGAACCAACCAAAGACAGTTAAGCATTGGGCATAAGTGGCTTGGCGGAACCTAGCGGGTGTAGAACATCACGAATGTTTGACCCAAACGGCAAGCAACGGTGACCCACTGATAGCTGCCATTCAGATCGA
>CAZSSS010000262.1:0-3434 GCA_964609255.1 uncultured Rhodobacterales bacterium | reverse complement strand
CAGTGCCGCATCGGTGCTGGTGGGCAAACGCGGTGCGGTGTCAGGTTGTTTCTCAGCGTCAAGGTCGCCGGTTAACACATCGGTCAAGCTGCTGACCAGTTCAGGGTCAAGGCTGACAACCCCAAGATAGGGTGTTTTGCTGCCGGCAATAATCAGGTTCAAGCCTGACTCAAACAACCCCTCAACAAACCCCGAAGGTGCGCTGGCCTCCGTGCCGTCTGAACGGGCCTCAATCTGGGTATTCAGTTGAGCCAGCCCTGCCAATGACACCGCTTTTTTCAAATATAATCCAATATCGGATGGCGCCCCGGCCATGGCTTGCGGGATGCCAGATTTGATTTTTTTGCGCAGTATGTTTTCGCTCATGGCTCCTCCTCTTCCTCCGGCTCGATCAGCGCGATCTCACCCGATTTTTCAAGCTCCTTCAGCGAGATGATCATTTTGGTCATGGCGGCGTCTGCATCGCGGGGTTTAACAGGGCCGCTATCTGCTATGTTTTCTTCAATCTGTTCAGCCAAACGACTGGAAATATTGGACAAGATGAATTCTTTGACCTGCGGCATGGTTTCCGCCGCGCCAGACAGCGCTGCAACCAAGGTTGCGTCGTCAACACCACGCAGGATTTTTGAAATATCGCGTCCGACAACACGGGCGGGGATATCTTCAAATGTGAACATCAGCTTGCGAATCCGCTCAGCTTCCTCGGGGTTGTCATTGTCAAAATTACCCAGCATTTCGTCGCGAAACCCGCTTTGGGAAACATTGAGAATGGCCCCGATGCGTTCCGCCGCGCTGTCTTTGAATGCACCGCCATCGCCACTTTCCGCCAGCCCTTGCGCAAAGGCAATGCCGATTTTTGCAACCACTTCTTCGTCAATTTCCGATATTTTGGTAATTGCGGCCAACAGGTTTTTGGCTGCAACAGCGTCGATCTGCCCGACAATCTCAGCCGATTTTGCGGCGGAAAGTTTGGACAAAATCACCGCCCCGATGCGCGGATTTTCCTGGGCAATCAATTCCGCCATCCGTTCGGGTTCCGACCGCGAAATCTGCCGCCAAGCCGTGGCCTCGGCTGAGCCGGTCTGCTTGTCACGCACCAATCCCATCGTTTCTGGGCTGATCTGATCTTCGAGCTGTTTTAGCGACCCATCAATATCTTTTTCAAAAATCAGCCCCATTTTTTCCATTGCAATGATGAATTCGGCGGTGACCGCATCAACAACATCGCGCCCGACAACACCAAGGCCGGTCATGGCATTGGTGATTTTCCAAACCGAATCAGCGTCAAGATCAAGCGATTCAATCGACGTGCCCCCCCCCACCAGCAGACGCACAATAATGGCGGCTTTTTGGCGCTGGGTCAGGCGTCCAAGGGCATTTGGTTTAAGCGCAAGCGCGGTTTTATCAGACATATTTCAACATATTTCGCGTAATGAAGATTTCATTTACCAAGTTTTCGCAGAATTTCCTGAACGCTTGGTAAATATGTGGCACATCAATTGCTTGCGTGTGAAGATTTCCACGGATAAGGGTATTTTTATGAAAATTCTATTTCTTGGTGATGTAATGGGTCGCGCGGGTCGAAACGGGGTGGCCGAAATGCTGCCGCGCCTGCGCGATGAATGGCGGCTGGATTTTGTCGTGGTAAATGGCGAAAACGCCACCAGCGGCATGGGCCTGTCAGCGGCCCATGCGCAGGGCTTGTTGGAGGCCGGTGCCGATGTGATCACCCTTGGGGATCATGCGTTTGACCAAAAAGACATGCAGGTAGCGATTGAAAAAGAACCGCGCATCTTGCGCCCAATTAATTACGCCAAAATCGCCCCCGGAGTTGGGGCGCGCATGTTTGATGCGCCGGGGGGGCGCAAGGTTTTTGTGGCGCAAGCCTTGGGGCAGGTGTTTATGAAACGCCCGTTTGATGACCCGTTTTCAGCGCTGGACGCGACGCTAAAAGCGGTGCCACTGGGCGGGCAGGCCAATGCGGTGATTGTTGATTTCCACGCTGAGGTAACCTCGGAAAAAATGGCGATGGGGCATTGGCTGAATGGGCGCGCCAGCCTTGTGGTTGGCACCCATACCCATGTGCCCACCGCTGATGCGCGAATTCTGGATAAAGGCACCGCGTGCCTGACCGATGCGGGCATGTGCGGCGATTATAATTCGGTGATCGGGATGGAGCCGCTGGAACCCATGCGACGGTTCATTACCGGCATGGCCAAGGGGCGCTTTACCCCCGCCAACGGCCCCGCCACCCTGTCGGGTGTCTATATCGAAACCGATGACAACACCGGAAAAGCGACACGCATTGTGCCGGTGCGCCAAGGCGGATTGTTGCAACAACAAGGCCCATCGGATTGAAACGCGAGGCCGGTTTTTATGTTTTACTGATCATGATGGGCCTTATTTGGGGGGCCATTTTTTCGGTAACAAAAGTTGCGGTGTCAACCGGGTATAAACCGTTTGGCATTGTGGTCTGGCAAATGCTGATCGGGATTTCGCTGTCGGCTGGCGGTATTTGGTTATCTGGCGACAAGCTGCCTAAATTGTCGAAACACTGGCAATTGTTTCTGGGGGTTGCGCTGTTGGGCACGCTTGCGCCGAATTATTTTTCTTATACTGCCAGCGCCCATTTACCCGCCGGAGTATTATCGATTATCATTGCGCTGGTGCCGTTATTTGCCATGGCTATTGCCCTGTTGGCGGGGTTCGAAAAACCGCAACCCATTCGCCTGATTGGGGCGGGGTTTGGCGCGGTGGCGATTGTGCTGATTATCGGACCTCAGGGCGGGTTGCCCGATGCCTCCAAGGTTGGTTATGTCATTTTGGCGATTGGCGCGCCGTTGCTGTATGGCATGGAAGCCAATTTCTTAACATGGATCACCACGCGCGGTCTTAGCGCCACGCAGGTTATGTATGGGGCAATGGTATACGGGCTGGTGCTGGCTGTGCCGGTTGCTGTTATTTCTGGGCAAACCATCACTCCGTTTCAGCCATGGAGCGCGGTTGAAATTGCGATTGCAGCCAGCGCGGTGATGAATTGGATGGCCTATGTGGGCTATGTCTGGCTGATCTCGCGCACCGGGCCGGTATTTGCCTCACAGGTTGCTTATCTGGTTACGGGGTGGGGTGTGGTGATCGCCATGGTTTTCCATGGCGAGCGGTTTTCGATTTGGGTTTGGCTGGCATTTGTGCTTATGCTTGTCGGAATCGCGCTTGTGCGCCCCAAATCATCCCAACAGGGAGGCACCCTTGCCAGAGTTCCTGACCACTGAACCGATGCCTGTAATTTTGTGTTTTGCCACAATTGCCGCAATGTTTTTTCTGTTTATCCGTGAAGTTTACCCCACCGAAGTTGTGGCACTGGGGGGGGCAGCATTTTTGCTGGTAACGGGGGTGTTGCCTGTCAACACGCTGCTGGAGGTGTTCTCCAACCC
>CAZSSS010000261.1:0-3434 GCA_964609255.1 uncultured Rhodobacterales bacterium | reverse complement strand
GCCATGCTGACCATAAACGCCAAATGGTGCACTGACCCAACGGTTTGGGATATGTCTGTGCTGGGTATTTTGCGGCTCTCATCGGTGAAAACTGTCATCATCCGCCCGTCTCCGCAATCAAAATACAGGTGGTTAATGCTGAAATCATCGAGATTGGGTTGTTCCGCCACAAAAGGCATACCCATAATACCCCGCCAGAAATCAATGCTGGTCTGGCGGTCTGCGCCGTTCAGGGTGATATGGTGGATACCTTGGGTTTGCAGTATGCTCATACGGGCAGGTTATGCCAGAATTGCGGTCCGTGCAAATGCCTCTTTCCCTTGGCGCGCGCTTTGGGTAAAACCGCGCAAAATCAGGATGTAGGGCGTGGTGATGGAAAAGAATTTTGATGCAAAGGCAAATGAGAGAGCGATTTACGCAAAATGGGAAGACAGTGATGCGTTTAAGGCCGGGGCGAATGCCAAACCGGGCGCTGAGACCTTCACCATCATGATGCCACCGCCAAATGTGACAGGCAGCCTGCACATTGGCCACGCATTCAACACCACCTTGCAAGATATTCTGATCCGCTGGAAACGCATGCAGGGGTTTGATACCTTGTGGCAGCCGGGCCAAGACCACGCCGGCATTGCCACCCAAATGGTGGTGGAACGCAAGCTGGCTGAGGAAGGCAATATTTCCCGCAAAGAAATGGGCCGCGACGCGTTTCTGGAAAAGGTCTGGCAGTGGAAGGATGAGAGCGGCGACACCATCATCAACCAGCTAAAGCGCATCGGTGCCAGCTGTGACTGGTCGCGTAACCGCTTTACCATGGATGAGGGGTTTCATGATGCCGTGCTGAAGGTCTTTGTTGATATGTATAACAAAGGGCAAATTTACAAAGGCAACCGTCTGGTCAACTGGGACCCGAAATTTGAAACCGCGATCAGCGATCTTGAGGTCGAGAATATCGAGGTCGACGGCCATATGTGGCATTTCAAATACCCGCTGGCGGATGACGAAACCTATGAATATGTCGAGCGCGACGAGGACGGCAATGTAACCCTGCGCGAAACCCGCGACTACATCGCCATCGCCACCACCCGCCCCGAAACCATGCTGGGTGATGGCGCGGTGGCGGTGCATCCAAGTGACGAGCGTTATAAGCCCCTTTGGGATGGCAAAACAACACTCTGCGAAATTCCAATTGGACCAAAGGAGCACCGTCGCCTGATCCCGATTATCACCGATGAATACCCCGATCCCGATTTTGGCTCGGGTGCGGTGAAAATCACCGGCGCGCATGATTTTAACGATTATGCGGTGGCCAAGCGGAATGATATCGACATGTGGCCTCTGATGGACACCAAAGCGGACATGCGTGATGATGATACTAACATTAATATGGTCCCAAAAAAGTATAGGGGCATGCATCGTTTTGAACGGGACGGAATACCGGGTGCTCGCGAAGCGATAATTGCCGACATCACCGCGCAGAGCCTCGCCGTGATGGTGCCAAATCCTGCATTCGAGGCCGAGGAAGACGAAGACCGTAGGGTGGGGTTACACCCCACCATCCCATACGTCGAAAACAAAAAGATCATGCAGCCCTTCGGTGACCGTTCCAAGGTGGTGATCGAACCAATGCTGACCGACCAGTGGTATGTCGACACCAAACAAATAGTGCAGCCCGCAATTGACGCGGTGAAATCCGGCGAAGTGAAAATCGTGCCCGAAAGCGACCGCAAGGTATATTTCCATTGGCTGGAGAATATCGAGCCGTGGTGTATTTCGCGGCAGCTCTGGTGGGGGCACCAGATTCCGGTTTGGTATGGGCCACCAGTGGAGTTTTTTACAAATAGCATAACACAAGAACCACAGAATAAGTTTTGCGCAGCATCTGAAAGTGAAGCCGCTAGGCTGGCGCGCGAGGTGTATGGCCCGGATGTTGAAATCAGTTTTGTTCCTGCTGACATCGACTCTCCTAATTGGAGTGTCGATGAAATAGACGGCAAAATTGCTGGAGTAGTTCTCTATCGCGACCCCGACGTCCTAGACACATGGTTCTCCTCCGGCCTCTGGCCCATCGGCACCCTTGGCTGGCCCGAGGAAACGCCGGAATTCCAAAAATACTTTCCGACCTCAACCCTGATTACTGGCTTTGACATCATCTTTTTCTGGGTGGCCCGCATGATGATGATGCAACTGGCCGTCACCAACAAAGTGCCGTTTGACACGGTTTATGTGCACGCGCTGGTGCGCGATGAATTTGGCAAAAAGATGTCAAAATCCACCGGCAACGTGATTGATCCGCTGGAAATGATTGACGAATTCGGCACGGATGCCTTGCGCTTTACGCTAAGCGCGATGGGCCGGGATCTAAAGCTCAGCAAATCCCGCCTGACGGGCTATCGCAATTTTGGCACCAAGCTGTGGAATGTCGCGCGCTTTGCTGAGATGAACGAGTGTAAACCAAGCGCAGGTTTTGACCCCTCGGCTGTAACCCAAACCGTCAATAAATGGATTGTCGGCGAAACTGCGCGGGCGCTGAATGCCACCAACAAAGCGCTGGAAAACTATCGCTTTTCTGATGCCAGCATGGGGCTTTACGCGCATGTCTGGGGCAAGGTCTGTGACTGGTATGTCGAATTCGCCAAACCAATGTTCAAATCCGATGACGCCGCCATTGTGGCCGAAACCCGCGCAACCATGGCATGGGCGATTGACCAATGCCTGATCATGTTGCACCCGATCATGCCCTATATAACTGAACAGCTTTGGGGAGATATCGCGGATCGCCCCAAAATGCTGATCCACGCCGATTGGCCAACATATGGCGATGAATTAATTGATAAAGCCGCTGACGAAGAAATGAACTGGGTTATCGGATTAATCGAAAGCATCCGTTCCGTGCGCGCAGAAATGCGGGTTAACGCAGGCGCAAAAATCCCGATGATCCAGCTTGAATTGTCAGATGCGGGCAAAGCCGCGCTCAAAGGTAATCGGGTGCTGATAGACCGGCTTGCGCGGCTCTCTGACATTTCGAGCGCTGCAACCGCACCCAAAGGCGCCGTTACAATCACGGTTGAAGGGGGCACATTTTGCCTGCCATTGGCAGATGTCATAGACTTGGATGCAGAAAAAGCCCGCCTGACCAAAGCTCTGGAGAAATTAACAAAAGAATCCGGTGGCATTAAGGGCAAGCTGGCCAATGAAAAATTTGTCAGCAAAGCACCAGCCGCGGTTGTTGAAGAAAACCGGCTGCGTTTGGTATCTCTGGTTGAAGAAGTTACAAAACTGGAAGCTGCCATGAAACGTCTTGTGGAACTCGGCTGATTTCCAAAGCAATTCTCCTCAATATTTCGCCTCCGTTTGATGTTAGAGAAAGTTTTATGCAATCGCTGCATTTGAAATACAAAATAGGATATTGAGGGGTGCGGGCGCGCCTGACGACC
>CAZSSS010000260.1:0-3446 GCA_964609255.1 uncultured Rhodobacterales bacterium | reverse complement strand
CAAAAAGCCCCAGCACTCTGATCGAAAATGCAGCGACTGCAAGACTAATGATCAACATCCAGAACGAAAAATTCACGACACCGGCTTTCTTTTGGTTTTGCAAAAATTGGAAAATACGATACCCGCACCAGCCCCCGCAATGATGGCGTAAGCCTTTGGCATACCCAACATTACAGCGCAAATTGTGACCCCGAAACTAACCGCCCAGGGCGCAAGGTTCGCTGCCCCCCGCCAAAGCCCCCTTGCCATAGCAATAAAGGCCGCCGTAAAAGCAAAACCCAACCCGAACTGTTCAAGATTTGGAAGCGTTGCCCCAAAAAGCGCGCCCAGTGCTGTTGCCCCGGTCCAGACCATGATCATCACAAGCCCTGACCCCATCAAAAAATCAGCGCCTATTTTATCGTTTTTCGCCCGCTCTGCCATTGTCAGCGCCCAGTTCTCATCACCCGTCATATGAATCGCCAGCAATTTCATTCGCAGTGAAAGCCCGCCAAGAACCTCGGACAGCGATGCAACAATACCGATATAGCGAAGATTCAACGCCGCCCCCGCCAGGGCCGCACCAACCACAGCCGAGCTTTCCGAAAATTGCTCAACAGCCACGATCTGGGACGACCCTGCGTGGACAAAGCCGCTCATAAGCGCAACGCCCCACCACGGAAAACCAACTTGAGCCGCCAACAAGCCAAATGCAAAGCCATAAATGGCCGCGCCAGCCGCCAGCGGAAGAATTGCGAGAGCTCCATGTTTCATACCCATCAACTTATCCGCAATATTCGATGGACAATACAGAAGATACGCGCTTAAAGCGATCAGGTTAAATCAAAAAACCCGCACAAATGAGACAAACCAATCATGGATAAATTTGATTATAAGCTACTCGCTGTTTTGCAGAAAAATGCCAAAACAACTATACAGGATTTGGCAAACCACATCGGTGCATCAACCGCTTCAGTCCAACGAAGGCTAAAAGCCTTGCGTGATGCCGGCGTTATTCAAAAAGAAGTCGCCGTGCTGGATCAACAAAAACTAGGTTTTGGTCTAACCGCAGTGGTCTCGGTGGAACTGGAACGTGACCGCCTAGACCAGATAAATGCGTTTAAACGAAAAGCGAGACTGGACCGTCAGGTGTTGAATTTCTATTGCATTGCCGGAGACGCGGATTTTGTCATGATCGTTGTCGCAAAAGACATCCCCGATTATGAAAAATTCACGCACCGGTTTTTCTTCTCTGACAAAAATGTCCGCAAATTCCGCACCTCGATTGTTGTCTCAACCGAAAAGGCGACCCTGGAACTCCCCATTTAATATGATTTCAAATAACGGCCAGCAGCCTTCAGGTTTGCCCCTTCCCGACAGGGAAGATCGCAGCAAAGGGGGTCGATGCCCCTTTGCTGCGATATTTCTGCCGCCCCCGACTTACATAATCGGCACGTAAATATCCGTTAGCAAATCATCGGGCTTCGTTTGGGTCGGGTCATTCAAATACACCTCAAAACTTGGTGCGTCGCGCAGCTCCTCACATGAATCCGGCAACCATTTGGAATACAAATAATCATAGGCGGCGGTCAGCCCCGGATAAGGCCCCTTAAAATGCATCACCGCCATGCGCCCCGCCGCAAGTTGCACTTCCTCAAGGTTTTCGGGAATTTCCAAGCCATCCTCAACCAGCACCCCCGCATGGCTTTTTAGATCAGCCGCATCCACAAGGCTCGGGTCATCGTAATAAATTGCCGCCATGCCGCGTGTCTGCGGCCACAGATTGCGCGCGCTAATAATGGCGGCCAGTTGCTGGAATTTGCTACCAATTTCAGGGTAAGGGCCAACATGGGCCACCGCCGCCAAACGGCGCGATTCTGAGGTTTTGATTTCAATGGGAAACATCGGATATTCTCCTTTTTTGATTTTAATCAGCGACGAGATATAATCGCCACGACTACGGAATTGCCCCGGAGAGATGTCATAAGCATCTGAAAACACACGCGTAAAACTCTGCGCGCTAGAATAACCGCTTTTCTGTGCAACTTTTGCAAGCGACATATCGGTTTGAACCAGCATGATCGCGGCTTTGTGAAGCCGAATGCGCCGTGTCGCCTGCGCACAGGTTTCGCCGGTGATGGCCACAAAAACCCGGTGCCAATGGAACCGGGACATCGCCGCCACATCCGCCAATTTATCAAGCGACAGATCACCGTCAGTGTTTTGGTAAATGTATTCCAACACGCGGATAATGCGTTTTTCATAGGCGTTTGACATTGTGCTCTCCTTCGCACCGCCTGTTTGCACCAGCCCGTTGTAACAAATCTTGCTAACTTTGGCTTAACCGGCCCGATTGATCATTTTTCTGACCTCGGCCACCAGATCATCGTATTTAACTTCCTTCTGCGCCGGTTGGCTTTTCCATTCCTCATTCGTCGTTATTCCAGCCGCCAACTCTTTGCCCAGCGCCAAGTCTTTTATCAAAACAACGCCTGCGTCTTTCTCATTGCCGCCCTGAATCACCGCCACAGGGGAATTGCGCGCATCGGCATATTTCAACTGGTTGCCAAAATTTTTCGGATTGCCCAGATAGACCTCGGCCCTGATCCCCGCATTGCGCAGCTCCGCCACCATGGTTTGGTAATCCGCCATGCGGTCGCGGTCCATTACCGTTACCACAACTGGCCCCGTGCTGGCATTATCCAGCCGCCCCTTTTCACGCAAAGCCGCCAGCAGCCGGTCAACGCCAATGGAAATGCCGGTTGCTGGCACTTCTTGCCCGGTAAAGCGTTTCACCAGATCATCATACCGTCCGCCCCCCGCGACCGAACCAAACTGGCGTTTGCGGCCTTTGTCGTCAAAAATCTCGAACGTCAGCTCCGCCTCATAAACCGGACCGGTGTAATAACCAAGGCCGCGCACAACGGAAGGGTCAATCAGCAACCGATCAGCACCGTAACCGCCAGCCTCTGAAAGCTCAGCAATGGTTTCAAGCTCGTCTATGCCTTCTTTACCAATAAATGAAGATCCAACAACGTCTCGGAGGTTTTGCAGTGTTTTACTCGGAGTGTCTCCGCGTGCATTCATGAATGCAATAATGATATCAATTTGATCATTGCTAAGATTGACACCGTCAATATATGCCCCAGATTGATCCAATCTACCTTTGCCCAACAGGTTTCGAACTCCATCTTCACCAATTTTGTCAAACTTATCTATCGTTCTTAAAACATTATCCCGTTTCATCGCTGTGTCATAGGCAGCACCAAGTTGAGCATCTTCATCGCCATCCACATAGCCAAATGCAGCGTGCAAGGCACCAGTTAGCACCTTGCGGTTATTTACCCGCACTATGTAATCGCCGCGCGCTATGCCCACCGCCTCCAATGTGTCCGACAGCATCGCGCAAATTTCGGCGTCAGCGGCCACGGTTGGGGTGCCCACGGTATCCGCATCGCACTGGTAAA
>CAZSSS010000259.1:0-3449 GCA_964609255.1 uncultured Rhodobacterales bacterium | reverse complement strand
GTTATATCTTGCTGGGCCGCACCCTCAGCGATGGCAATCGCCACCCCCACTCGATCACGATACAGGCCGAAATTCTTGGAACAGGACGCCGCGATCAGCATTTGCGGGGATTTCCCTGCCATGATCCGCAGGCCCTCAACATCCCCCGCAAGCCCTTCGCCAAAGCCTTGATAAGCGATATCAACCATTGGAATAAGGTTTTTCGCCAGCAGTAAATCAGCCAGTTCAGCCCATTGCGCTGCCGTAATATTTGCCCCCGTGGGGTTATGGCAGCAGCCGTGCAGCAAAATCACATCGCCCTTGGCAGCGTTTGAAATATCGGCTTTCATGCCGTCAAAATCAACGCCACATGTATCATCGTCAAAATAGGTATATTTGCCAACCGGCATTCCCAGATGCTTTAGAATGGCCTCATGGTTTGGCCAGCTCGGGTTTGATATCCAGACAGTTGCATCGGGGTTGGCCATTTTGATCAGTTCAAACAACTGGTGAATGGCACCGGTGCCGCCCGGTGTTTGGGCGCTGGCAATCCGCGCCGTATCAACGCTGTCGCCAAGGATCAAATCAGCCATCGCGGCATTATACGTCAGATCCCCGAGCAGCCCGACATAAGATTTGGTTTCCTGCGCCGCCAGCAGCCGTGCCTCTGCTGCTTTGACCGCCCGCATGATCGGCGTATTACCCGATGCATCTTTGTAAACACCAACGCCAAGGTCCAGCTTATTGTCACGCGGATCAGCCTTGAATTCACCAATCATGGCAATAATTTTATCGAGCGGTTGGGGTTTTAGGGCTTCCAGCATCGGATTATCCTTTTCGAGATCGCTGTTCTTGACGCACCGGTTCAAAACCGGCTTTTTGATAGGTTTGCAAGGCGCGCGGATGGTCCAGCGTGCAGGTATTCACGCTAACGATTTTGGTATCAACACCATCCCACGCCATATGAACAGCTGTATGCAGTATATAACGACCAAGGCCAAGGCCGATTGCTTGGGGAACAAGGCCCAAATACGCAATATCGCAAATTTCCGGTTTCTTACGGTCCAGCATGAAAAACCCGGCGGGCCAGCCATCGCGAATTAAGGTATACATTTCCATGTCAGGATGCCTGACAAAGCTGCGCAACTTTGCGTCGGGTAAATCATGCATATCGGTCCAGTCATATTCCGCCCCGACAGCGTCATAAAGGCTTAGGAAATACCAGTTTGGCGGGTCAACAGCATGCAGCAAAGCCGCCGGATGGCCCATGGGTTGGGCTGGACGCGGATATATTGGCCGCGCCGACATTTCCAAAAAGGTGACGGTGTAATCGATCATAAAGGCCCTGTTTCGATTTTCAAATCGGGGTATTTGCCCCATTCGGACCAAGACCCGTCATAAACCGCCACATTGCGGTGACCCAGCCGCGCCAGCGCCAATGACAGAATGCACGCTGTAACACCCGAACCGCAGGTGGTGATAACCGGTTTATCAAAATCAACATGCGCAAAAGAGGCCCGCAACGCGGCAAGGTCTTTCATGGTGCCATCATCATTTATCAGGTCTTTATAATACACATTGCTAGACCCCGGAATGCGCCCCGAGCGTATGTCAGGGTTCAGCTCCGCTTCCGCACCCGTTACCCGTGCGGGGGAGCGCGCATCAATGATCTGCGCATCTTTCAGCTTTGCGCTGGCTGCAACCTGCGTTACGTCGCGCACAAGGTTTGCGTCACGCCGCGCGGTAAAATGCCGGTCGCGCAGAATCGGCGGCATGTCATGCGTCGGGCGGCCCTCGGCCAGCCATTTCTTAAGGCCACCATCAAGCACCACAACATCGGTTTTGCCAAATAGGCGAAACATCCACCACACACGCGCCGCTGAAAACAGCCCCGCGCTGTCATAAACCACCACCCGATGCCCATCGCCAATGCCCATGGCGCGCATCCGGCTGACAAATTTTTCAACTGGCGGGGCCATATGGGCCAGCTCTGACCGGCTGTCAGCGATATCGTCAATATCAAAATACCGCGCACCCGCGATATGGCAGCTTTCATATTCCGCGCGCGCATTACGATTATCGTCCGCCATATGCCAACTGGCATCAATGATACGCAGATCAGGCGCGCCCAGATGCGCCGCCAGCCAGTCGGTTGATACAATTTGGTTTGAGCTGTCCATTGGGGTTCCTTTGAAACACGAAATCGCCATGCGCAGATTTTGGCGGGTCGCGGGCCATCTTGCAAGCATAGAAATTCATAGAAAAATTCGCGCCGCCTTGAATGTTAAAGCGCTTAACATATATATGTCTGGTCAGGTTAGATTTTGGAGAGCAAGATGAAATTATCAACAACAGTATTGGGCCTTACGGCCAGCTTAGCAGCGGCACCACTGCTTGCAGAAACGCAACGTTTCGATATTTCGGGCTTTGACCAATTATCCATCGCCGCCGGTATTGAGGCCAATATCGTTGCCGGACCCGATTTTGAGGTGATCGCAGAGGCGCGGAACCAGCGTGTTTTACGCAAGCTTGACATAGAGCTGCACGGCCACACATTATATATTAACCGTAAGACCAACCTGCGCGACTGGGTATTTGGCAACAATACCAATATTCAAGTAACGATTTCATTGCCAGAACTGCGCGATGTTTCGGTTTCGTCGGGGGCAGCTGCATTTGTATCTGGCAGCTATGCCGATGATTTTTCCGGCTCCGCCTCTAGCGGCGCGGTGCTGGAAATAGACGATTTAACCACAGACACAGTTGATTTCAGCGTGTCCAGCGGCGCAAATATCCATGCCTCGGGCCGTTGCCATTTTCTTGAGGTCTCAGTATCAAGCGGCGCAACCCTTGATGCCGAAGGTTTACGCTGCCAAACAGTTGATGTGTCATCATCCAGCGGCGCATCCGCAAGCGTATTCGCAAGCGAGGTTCTGGACAGCAGCGCCTCAAGCGGCGGTTCGGTTCAGGTTTACGGCGCGCCCGACCAAACCGATATTTCCGACAGTTCGGGTGGTGACACAGATATGCGCAACTGATGCGATTCAAAACTAAAAACATGCCTCGGCGCAAGCATTGGAAAATCCGGATTTTCAAAAATACTCAAAACCCGAGAGCCATGCCCAAAGGGAAGCCTTTGGGTATAGAAGACGCGCATTGGCGGCCCTTGGCGTGATCTGCCGCCGGGGTTCGGGTCATGAAACAGTATCTTTACGGTTCCCTCATTGGGCACAATGCGTTGTTATTGAACGAATATTTCAGGCAACCTTGGCAGATGTTGACTTTGAATACGTCGTCATCGACGGAACGATCATCAGCGCGCACCAAAAGGCAAGCGGTGAAAAGGGGTAAAATAAAAGGGCAGCCAATGCCTGCATTGTTTTTTCCAAGGGTTGGGCCTTGTGATGCGCCTTATTTTTGTGATCTGATTTTTTGCACGAAATATGGGCGAGCCATTGCCGGCTGAAATC
>CAZSSS010000258.1:0-3466 GCA_964609255.1 uncultured Rhodobacterales bacterium | reverse complement strand
GGCACACCGCGAACCAGTGTTGTGTATATCGTCACAAACCCGCGTGTAATACCGCCACCACTTAATTTGCCAACCGCACCCAATGCGCCAAGAACTGTTGCCAAAACCAGCGCGCAAATCGCCAAGGAAATGGTGACAAGCGCACCACCCAGCAACAGCGGCGTATATTCTATTAAATTTTCCATAAGTTAACCGCGCCCAATTGAGGGCGCGATAAATTCCTTAGCCACCAAAGATGTCAAATTCGAAATATTTACCATTGATGGTTTCATATTCACCCGATGCCCGGATTGCATCGATTGCAGCGGAAAATGCATCACGCAGTTCTTCTTCGCCCTGACGAACGCCAACACCTGCGCCGTCGCCGTGATATTCAGCCACCGCGTATGAGCCGCCAAAGAACGCGTATCCAGCGCCCGCATCCGTGCTTAGGAAACCTTCGTCCATGGCGATGCTGTCAGCCATGATTGCATCAACACGCCCCGCAACAAGATCAAGATAAATCTCATCCTGAGAACCATAAAGCACCAGTTCAACATTCGGGAACTCGCCTTCCATGAAATCCTGATGGATGGTGCCGCGCTGAACGCCAACACGTTTGCCGTCAAGGCTGTCTTCCATCATGCCTTCTGCGCCGATAAAGCGTGCCGGTGTATTGTAATATGCGGTTGAGAAATCAATCACCTGCATGCGTTCTTCGGTAATGGACATTGACGCAATGATTGCATCACATTTGCCTTCCAACAGGGCTGGAATAATGCCGTCCCAGTCAGTTTTGACCATTGTTGCATTCATGCCCATTTCAACAGCCAGAGCATTGGCGATGTCGATGTCAAAACCAACGACGTCACCACTGGACTCGGTCCATGAAAATGGCGGGTATGCGCCTTCAACACAAATATTGATGTCAGCAGCGTCTACCGCAGACGCGATGGTTGCAGCGCCAATCGCTGCGAGGATAATTTTTTTCATTGGGTATCTCCCGGTCAGATAAAATGTTGTCGCCGCACACAGATATGGCCCAGCTGGACATGGCGTGACTATCCGGCCAAATTAACGAGCCGTCAACTGTCATTGTTTCCAATGCAACCCGCTTTTGCCAAAGATACCGCCAAGATTGCCTCTGCTTCGCTGGCATAACCACATTCAAACAGCCGTTGCGCGATTTCTTTGGTGCCAACACAACCGTTGGGCGATAAAATATGAGCAATCAGGCTGGGCACCAGATAATCATCGCTTTTGGCAATCGCACCCAGCTTTTCAGAAAAGGCATAATTCCATTGTGACAAATATTCACGGCGCAGTAATTCCGGGTTGGGCAAGGTTTTGGAATGCGGCATTTGCAATCCGAATTTCCCCAGCATATCGACCAACTTTTCAAGGTCCGGCAGGGTCGGAGTTTGCAAGCCAAGATACAGTTTTCCCAGCCGGTGATGGGCAAAGAAATAATCCGAATTTGAACCTTTGGCCGTGTCGATCATGAAATAGTTAGAGGTTATCGGCGTATCTCGCATGATATATTGAATATTTTTTGGCCCGGCAAAAAGCAAAAGATGAAATGCCGAACCGATTATGCCCGCCAGCTCATTTGCATCAATCACCATCTCAATTTGTTGTTTAAAGCTGTATTTTTCCGGCGAAATAATCGTATAGCCATTTACCGCAAAAAAGCTTTCGATGGTGTCTTGGGCAACAAAACAACGCTTTTGCAGGTTTCGGCGCGACAAAAAAACCTTTTGCTCAGCCTTGGGCCGCTTGGCGGCAAAGATTTCCGTTCGAATTTTATCAAAAGGAATAAAAAAGTCGCGGTGGATTTTGCGATCTATGGCAAAGGCGGCTTCGGGAATAACCAAATGTTCAAAACATTGCGGCGCTGTAATAATTTCGATTTGCCCCGAGATCCCAAGCATATCAAAAACATCCAACGCTGTTTGGCTGATTTTATAGTTATCGCGGAGCTGAAAAAGATATTTCCCTTTAAACCCTTCACGAATACCCCACCAAAGCCGCGCCATGGATTCTGTCAAGAAATGGCCAAAATGATGGCTGAGCAATCCACAAAAAACCGCTGTCCCGCTGGTTTTAGCTGCCTGAATATTTGTAATTCTTTCTAACGGATAAGTCGAAATAACCGCCTTATCCCCACGTTTGGTGGCCGAGATTTCAACAAATGAGCCATCATCGCGATAGACACCGCCATGATACAGCCCCTCGCGGTCTTTGGACGCTGGCGCAAGCGGCATCACCAAGCCATCATTCAAGGTTTCCACCGCCAGCTTTTGGGGATCAACCGCAACAGAATTTAACGTATTTTCAAACCTTGCGGGCGCGCCGTGCAGCGTTATTTTTGAAACAGGATCAATCACTTACAGCCTCGGGTTATTTCGCAGGTTTGTAGAATAACAAACCTGCCATTCATTGTCACGGGTTGGGCTTTAAATCAAAAACGCAGGCAAAGAACCCTTTTGGGCGGCGTTGACCAACCAGTCAAACACAAATTCCTGAACCGATGCGAAACTGACCAAACCAAATTGGTCTGCTGTCGCGTCCTCAAGCCAAAAAGCCACGGCAACCTGCCCCAGCCGCGTGCGGCGAAAATCTGAAGGGGTAAACGCGTCGCGTGCCATATCAACGGGTGCGCCTTTTGCAAAAACTTCCCGGGCAGCCGGGCCAGACAGTGCAAAAACCGCGCGCGCATGGCTGACATCCACGCAGAGTGAATGACCGGAAATTGCGGCCGTCAGGTCAGCGGTGAATTGTTTTGCATTCTTTGATTTCGGGCAAAATAGCAGCAATTCATCCGGTGACATCCATGCCAAACCGTGGTGAACACCGCCCGATATTTTGCGCGGCAAAGGCAGGGGCAGACCAACAATTTCTTCGATTGATTTAACAACTGATTTATCCGAGAGATCCGCACGAATAGTGACCATGCCAACAGCTCTGTGCTGCATGATTTTAACAGCGCCATCTGTATTAAGACGTTTTGGTTCAGACATTTTGGCGCTCCCCCTCTTTGTCAAGAAACACAGGGTCAACAACCCTCGCCTGCACGGTTTTTCCATCAATAACAAAGGTCAATATTTCGTCCATTCTGCTGGCGCCCCGTTTAATCAATCCCATTGCAATTGAATGGTTCAGGGTTGGCGAAAAATAGGTTGACGTGACGTGGCCAATGATTTTGCCATCCTCAACCGCGTGGGCACAATCGGGCAAAACATAGTGCGGATCAACGGTTTTCAGGCCAACCAGTTGTTTGCGGTTCGGGTTGGTCATGTGGCTGCGTTGGTGCGCACGTTTGCCAAGAAAGTCGGTTTTTTTCTTGGAGACAGCCCAGCCGAGGTTCAGATCTTGTGGAATAACGGTTCCGTCGGTTTCATCGCCGATCATAATAAACCCTTTTTCCGCGCGCATAACATGCAACGCCTCGGTTCCGTAAGGTGTGATGCCAAATTCAGCGCCGGCA
>CAZSSS010000257.1:0-3467 GCA_964609255.1 uncultured Rhodobacterales bacterium | reverse complement strand
CGCGTCATAACTGGCATAAGCCCGGATTTGCGCAGGTTTACCCGGTGCGCTTGGTGCATAATAATCAGTAGCAATCAGCCGCAGCGGCCCATCGCCACGAATTTGCAGCGACAACTTCCAGCGCAGCGCAATGTTTTGGCCAATCATTGCTGTCAGCATCGCGGCCTCAGCGACCATGGCTGCCACTTCCAGCGGGTAATTATGCTGCTTCAAAATCTGGTCAAGCGTCCCGTCCAGCCGCGCCATACGGCCTTTTATGTCGGCTTTGTCCAACTGAAATGGCAAAATACTGTCATCCCATGCAACTTTTGACGCAATGTTCATCTGAAAATCCTTTTGGTTACGGCCCGCAAATAGGGGTAAAACCGGCATTATTCAAACCCGCTACGTAAAAAAGTTAAAAAAACTTTGCCCAACCTGTCGAAAATGCCAAACTATAACCGTCTTATCTATAGGCATTGCAAAAGCAACGCTGATTTTGAAAAGGAAAAACCATGCAATATATGGCTCTTATTTATTCTGCTGAAGGCGCCGAAGACCAATATGACGGCGATTTAATGGCTGATTATTATGCATTCAGCACCGCAGCAACAAAAGCAGGGGTAAACGTCGCAGGCGAGGCTTTAATGCCCGTCAGTTCCGCAAGCTCGGTCAGGGTACGTAATGGCAAAACCACCATTACTGACGGGCCATTTGCAGAAACCAAAGAATATTTGGGCGGCTTTTATTTGCTAGAATGCAAAGATCTTGACGAGGCTCTGGAATGGGCGGCAAAAATACCTACTGCAACGCATGGCACAATAGAGGTCCGGCCCGTCATGGTGTTTGAACAATAAGCGCGCCGAACACCGCACTCGCCTGCGTTTATCGTGAAAACGCCGGGCGAGTGCTGGCCGCCCTAATCAAACAACTGCGCGATTTTGATTTGGCAGAGGAAGCGCTGCAAGATGCCATGATCGAGGCGGCGCGCGTCTGGCCAAGCAAAGGCGTGCCAAATAATGGCGCGGGCTGGCTGCTGGCTGTTGCGCGCCGCCGTGCTATTGACCGTTTACGTAAATCAAAGCGCGCCGCTGACAAGGCCACCACCGACACGATCTTGTTGTTATCCAAGGATGACACGTTGCCCGAAGACGCCCATATAATCCCCGATGAACGCTTACGGCTGATTTTCACCTGCTGCCATCCGGCCTTGTCGCAGCCCGCACAGGTTGCGCTGACATTGCGGTCGATGTGCGGGCTGACAGCCGCCGATATTGCCCGCGCCTTCCTGACAAGCGAACCAACAATGCAGCAACGCCTGACCCGCGCCAAATCGAAAATCCGCAATGCAGGCATTGCATACCGAGTGCCGGAACAAACTGATATTTTGCCACGGCTGCACCCTGTTCTTTCGGTGATTTACCTTATTTATAACGCCGGATACACGCCGAATAATGCTGATTTGACAGATGAAGCCATACGCCTTGGCACCCTTTTGAACCAGCTTTTACCCCATCCCGAAGTCACCGGCCTGCTGGCCTTGATGACCCTGCATCATGCGCGCAATCCGGCCCGGTTTATAAACGGCAAAATGGTCTCGCTGGAATTTCAGGACCGAGCGTTATGGGACCAGACAGCCCTTAATCGTGGCAAAAATTTATTGGTTCAATCGCTAAAATCCGGCTGGCCCGGCCCGTATCGGCTTCAGGCTGCGATCAGCGCAGTTCATAGCGACGCACAGGAGTGGCAAGCCACGGACTGGCCACAAATTGTCGGGCTTTATTCAGCACTTGATGCGCAAACCCCCAGCCCGGTTATCCGGCTGAACCGCGCAGTTGCCGTGGCCCATGCGGGGGATTTGGAAAAAGCATTACATGATCTTGAGGGCTTAAAAGCAGCGCTCAAGGATTATCAACCATTTTACGCAGCGCGGGCGGCGTTGCGCGCACAAAACGGGCAGGTGGCGCAGGCCCGCAACGATTATAAAATAGCCATCCGCTTTAGCCAAGATCCGGCTGAACGTGAATTTTTGCAACAAAACCTGTCTGAATTGGCGTGAATTTCCGCGCTGAAAATTTGATTATGCCCCGGCATTTGTCACTTTTTGGGATTACTCCCGAAACGCCGGCTAAATTTCCCGAAATTGACAAAATCGGCTTTTGCATTGGACCATGTCAATTTCTGACGATGTGCGCCAATGTCAAAGATCCAGAAGAAAAACAAGGCAATCAAGGCGCAAAACAAGGCGGATAACAGCGTATCGCTGATAAAATGCATGCCCATGGCCACCCGCAACCCCGCGCCAAAAACAAACAGCGGCACCAACGCGCCCAGCAGTATTGAATGGCGCATTGTGCGCCACAGCAAAACGCCGGTCACAATGGTAACTGTGGCAATTGCAGCGCCCTCACCAGAGGTAAAAGAGCAATTTGTGGCGCATTGATCTGACAGATAATATGCTGGCGTGAAATCCAGCGTCCCGCCAAATTCCTCAACCCGGAATGGCCGCGCTCTGCCCCAGTTGTTTTTCAAAATGACATTCACCAGAAACAAAGGGCCAGCAAGGCTGACAACCACCGGATACACCCAAATACGCAACGGCACATTGCGCGGCACATGCAGCAGGATTGAACACATCATAAACAGCAATGCCGCGTATATAAACAACCACATAACCACGATAAAGATTTCCCGAATGGTGTTAAGCACCCCGGATTCAGCCAACGGAAACCCACCATCAGGGCTGGCAAAAAGCCCGGAGATAAACAGATCAGCCTGCGGGAAAACCACAAAAACCATGCTGGTCAACAGTGTGGCCAGCAGCAAAATAATGGTGATACGTCGCTGTAAAATATCGGGTTTTTCCATAGGCAACTTCTAACTTGCGTCAAAAGATTTGCAAGTGCCTTCCCATTCTTGTGCGCATCGCGCTACACTCGATAATAACGGAGGATTATTATGCGATTATTTTTGACGCTCGGGGTTTTGGCATTTTTGTCGGCCTGCGCAACCCTGACCGAAGAACAATGCCGGTCTGGCAACTGGCCCAGCATTGGTTTTAACGACGGGCTGAACGGGCGTGCAGAAAATTACGTTTCCAATCATTTTGACGCCTGCGCCGAAACAGGAATTTCCCCTGATATTACCGCATGGGAGGCAGGCCGCCAACAAGGTTTGTTACGGTATTGCACCACTGACAATGCATATATCATTGGCCGCAATGGTGACAGATTCAACAATGTTTGCCCGGCCAACCAGCGTGGTGTGCTTAACAATGCCTTTGAATGGGGTGTCGAATATTATATGATTGAGCAAGAAATTCAGGAACTTACCGATGAAAAACTTGAGATCGAGCTGACCATCGCCGCTGATCTGTCAGTGCCACCCCTAACCCCGGAGCAGGCAAGTTTGCTGGCTAGCCTGAAAACCCGTATCCGCCGAATTGACTTTAATATCTGGCGGTTGGAAGGCCGGATTGACCGTTATGC
>CAZSSS010000256.1:0-3478 GCA_964609255.1 uncultured Rhodobacterales bacterium | reverse complement strand
GTCTTTGTCCACCAGACGAATGCCCAGATTGGTCAGGCGCACCACTGGCGGAATGGCATAAATGCACACAGCAATCAGGCCGGGGACTTTGCCAATGCCCAGCAGCATAAGGATAGGGATCAGATAAACAAAGCTGGGGATGGTTTGCATGATATCCAGAACCGGCGTGATAACCGCCTGCGTTCGATCGGATTTTGACATCAAAATACCCAACGGAATGCCGATGATGATGCAAAGCGCGGTGGATACCGAGATCAGTGCAAGCGTGAACATCATGTCCTCCCACATGCCCAGATATCCAACGATCAGCAGGGTTAGCGCGGTGCCAATAACCAAGCCCCAAGTGCGGGCACCAGCATAAACCAGCGCGCAAAGGATCACGATCATCAATGGCCACGGTGTGCCAGCGACAAGTTTTTCAAACCAGACCAGAATGGCCAGCAAAGGGTCAAAAAAGTCTTCAATGCTATTGCCCCATTCGCGGGTGAATGCTTTGAATGTCTCGTCTATGCCCTTTTTGAAATCCCGCAAGTCGGTGCGGCTCATCTCCGGAAATTCTGTAAGAATACCCATGTTTTTGTCCCCCTGATCTTTATAAACACAAAAGGCCCGCCGTGGTTCCGGCGGGCCTAATTATTAAGCTATATCAAGATTAAAGCGCCGCTTTGATCTTGGCGGCCACTTCCTCAGAAACCCATGTTGTCCACAGGTCTTCGTGTTGCTCAAGGAACTCATATGCAGCGTCTTCGCCAGCAGCTTGTTCCTCGGCCATGTATACCAGCATTGAGCCCATGACATCACCGGGGTAAACCCGTGCAGCAAGGTAATCGTTGATTTCCCCGCCGGAATTCATGAATTTGTCTGTTACAATGGTGAACACTTCGGATTTAACCCAAGATGTCGGTTGTGGATCAGCACAGCCTTCTTGGGAAATGCAGTCATCCCAATGTTCTTGGCCAGCAAATTCCACACCAAATGGCACGGCTTGCATGTTATAGGCACCGATGATCGATGTTGGTGACCAGTAATAACCCAACCAGTTTTCTTCCCGCTCATTTGCCTTGGCAATTGAGGCGTCCAAACCAGCGGCTGAACCCGGATCAATCAGAACCCAGCCTTTGTCGGCCATGCCGTATGCTTCGAACAAGTTGTTGTTCACATGTTGACAACCCCAGCCCGCAGGACAGCCCACAAAAGCACCTTTTGAGGCGTCTTCTTGGGAGGGGAACAATTCAGGATGCTCAATCCAGTCCAGCACGGTGGTGTATTCAGGATGCGCAGCCGCGGTAAATGGCGGCACCCACCAGCCTTCGCCAAGGCCGGTGATTGGTCCGGTATTGACCGCATGCAAACGGCCCTCGGCAATGGCGGTGTCAACCAAGGCGCGCACGCCGTTTACCCATTGTTCGCCGGCAATATCAGGCACGCCTTTTGCATCCATTGAGGCAAAAATCGCTGATGTGCCACCCACGATCAGTTCAACATTACAGCCGTAACCTTCTTCAAGGATGATTTTGTCAACATTGGCCAGCAATTCGCCCGATGCCCAGTTGAATTCAGCCATGGTGATGTCGCCGCATTCGGCAAATGCCGATGTGGCGGTTAAACTGGCGGCCAGAATGGCGCCCGTTGTTAGAAGTTTTTTCATGTTATTCTCTCCCGTTTGGTAATTTTGTTGCCCTAAAGGTAAGGCACAGATCATAATTAAGTAAAGGTCTAGTTGGTCAATTTTTTGGTGCGCGCTGATATGCAACAAGGCATTTTGAGTGGTGGTGGCGGTTCTCCTGTTGCAGGCCAGTATAATAAAACCACGTATTGTGCCTGTTATCTTGGGCTTAGCGGGTCGGCAAAAAGTTTCTTAATACCGACATTAGGGAGTCGCAATACGGCAAAGCTGCAATGCCTTGCGGAATTAATTATGTGTTAAGCATGGATGCCAGCCGTTGTTTTCCCCGACAAGGGCACAATTAGCCAGCGATTCTAGCAGGGTTTTGTTACCTGTGTTGCCAGATTCGGCGCTGCATGTAACGGCGGGTATTGGCTCAGGATTTGGGCCGGTTATCAACCACCCTTTGGGCCTTACCTTGGGATCGGGGCACAGTGTTGGGGTCGGTTACGTGGATCTCGGTCGAAACGCCAACGCTATCCTTGATCCGTTTGCGCAACATCCGTGCGGCGGCCGCTTTGGAAAGGTCATCAGCGGCGTTTGGCAGGGCTTCGACATGCACGCGCAACGCATCCATATGCCCGGCACGATACCGTTCAATAAAGAAATGCGGCGCAATGCCGCCGGTGGCCAGCACCTGTTCCTCTATCTGGGTGGGAAACAGGTTTACCCCGCGCAAAATAATCATGTCATCCGAGCGGCCTGTGATTTTTTCCATGCGGCGCATGGACCGCGCGGTGCCGGGCATCAGCCTGGTTAAATCGCGGGTGCGATAGCGGATCATCGGCATGCCTTCTTTGGTCAGAGTGGTGAAAACCAGCTCGCCCATTTCGCCCTCCGCGGCCAGCTCTTTGGTGATGGGGTTGATGATTTCGGGGTAAAAATGGTCCTCCCAAATATGCAGGCCATCTTTGGTTTCCACACATTCATTGGCCACCCCCGGCCCCATGATTTCCGACAGGCCGTAAATATCCACCGCATGCATATCAAACGCCGCCTCGACCTCCTGCCGCATGGCATTGGTCCAGGGTTCCGCGCCAAAAATGCCGACCTCCAGTGAACAGTCGCGCGGGTCCAGCCCGCGATTGTGGAATTCCTCAAGAATGTTCAACATATAGGACGGCGTCACCGTGATTGCGCTGGGTTTGAAATCGTTAATCAAGGTCACTTGCCGCGCTGTCATGCCGCCCGAAACCGGCACAACGGTTGCGCCCAGACGCTCAATCCCGTAATGCGCGCCCAGCCCGCCGGTGAATAACCCATAGCCATATGCATTATGCACCATATCGCCGCGCCGCACCCCTGCCGCACGCAGGCTGCGGGCCATCATATTGGCAAAAACGTCGATATCTGCGGCGGTGTAGCCCACCACCGTTGCTTTGCCGGTTGTGCCGCTTGATGCATGGACCCGCATGATGTTTGCGCGTGGCACCGCAAACATGCCAAACGGATAATTGGCCCGCAAATCATCCTTGTTGGTAAAGGGAAACCGCGCCAGATCTTTCAGCGATTTCAAATCATCGGGGTGTATGCCCGCCGCATCAAAGCGTTGTTTATACATTGGCACATTGTCATAAGCGTGGCGTAATGACCATTGCATGCGTTTCAGTTGAAGCGCCTGAATTTCGTCGGTTGATGCGGTCTCGATGGCCTCTAGGTCGCCTTTTTGGGGGGAAAGGTCTTTCATTGGGTTCCTTCAAAAAGTTGGCCACTTATGGCGCGGGAAAAACCTCGGAATTCGGCGATAAGGTCATTGTTTTGGTTGGTGATGCTGACATCATAAATCCCGTTACGCCCTGTCAGGCTGGTCTC
>CAZSSS010000255.1:0-3484 GCA_964609255.1 uncultured Rhodobacterales bacterium | reverse complement strand
CCTCCGGCTGGTTTTCGACCCCAATTCGGCGCGTAGCCCTTGTCACTGCGCATTGCGCGCATTACAACTCTGCCTGATATTTTCTTAAGGATTGCTGAACAATGACTGAACGCAAACGTTCCAATGGTTCCAAGACATTTGTTTGGGGCGTAATGGGTTTTTTAATTCTGGGTATGGGCGGCTTTGGCCTGTCGGGTGCATTTTTAAATTCCGGGGGCAGTTCGGTCGCCTCGGTGGGTGACAAAGACGTAACCGTTGATCTGTTTTTCAGCGCCCTGCAACAGGACGTGGCCCAAGCATCACAGAATTTCGGGTTTCCCATGACGCTGGCGCAGGCCCAGTCATTTGGCCTTGACCGCGTGACGTTGCGCCGCTTGCTGAGCATCGCGGCAATTGACAATGAATCTGATAATCTTAACCTGTCGGTTGGCGATGATGCTGTGGCAGCTGAGCTATTGCAAAGCCCTGCTTTTCAGGGCCTTAGCGGCAATTTTGATCCGGTTGCCTATGATTATGCATTGCGTCAAATTGGGATGAACCGCGAAGAATATGACAATGTTGTGCGTGGTGCGCTGACCCAAACGCTTTTGCGCGATGGACTGGCGGGCCAAACCGGCAATAACGCAACGGCTGTGAATACCATTATGGGTTATATTGGTGAGTCGCGTAATTATGAATGGGTATTGATTGAGGCCGACAGCCTGCCAACCCCAGCCGCGCAGCCAACACAGGCAGAATTGCGCAGCTTTCACCAAGCCAACCCGGAACTGTTCACATTACCCGAAACCCGCCAGATTACCTATGTTGCGTTGACACCGGAAATGCTGATGACAGGAATTGAGGTCTCGGAAGAAGATATATTGGCCGAATTTGCCGCCCGCAGCAGCCAATATAACATCGATGCCAGCATTATTGTTGACCGCATTGCCTTTGGCACCATGAGCGAGGCGCAGGCCGCCAAAGACCTGATCGACGCTGACAGCTCCAGTTTTGATATTGTTGCGGTTAATCGCGGCGTTGATCCAGCGGAACTTTCGCTTGGATCTTTGACCGAAAATCAAGTTTCGCCCGATGCACGCGCCATTTTGTTTGCCGCCACAGAACCCGGTGTTTACGGGCCGGTAAACAGCAATGTCGGGCCTGCCCTGTTTCGCATCAATACAATGCGCGCCGCCAAATCAACCCCGCTTGATGAGGTGCGCGACGACATCCGCAATGCCATTGCCCTGAACGCGGCTGGCACCAAAATTGTGTCGCTTTACGAAACCATTGACGATTTTATCGCCGGGGGTGTTTCGCTTGAGGATGTTGCCGTTGCATCAGACATGCAATTATTCACCATTGCCTTTCCGGCCTCAAATGCAGAACCAATAACAACTGAACCGGCGTTTATCACCGAAGCCCAAGAAGCAGAAATAGGCGAAAGCCGTAACATCATTGAAACACAAGATGGCGGCATTTTTGTTTTGCGGGTTGACGCAATTACCCCGCCCTCATTGCAACCCCTTGCCAAAACCCGTGACATCGCCATTCAGGGGCGCATGGCTGAGCGGACACAGGAACTGGTGTTGGAATATGCCGAAACCTTGCAAGGCCTAATCAATTCCGGTGCTGATTTTTCAGCCACCCTTTCAGCAAACGGTATGCGCCCCGGCGCTGTTGTTGGCGTAACGCGCAACGCCCCGTTGGGGGATACCCCGCCAACCGTTGCGCAGGCCATATTTGAACTTGAACCCGGTGAAATGACCATAGTTGACGCGGCAACCGGCGCCTATTTGCTGCGCCTTACCGATATTGCCCCCTTTGACCCAAGCGCTGACGACAGCGCCGCCCTTATGGCGCAAATCGAAGGCCAGATTTCATCCTCGGTCGAAACGGATATATTTGCGTATTATACAACGGCTGTGATTTCCGAAACAGGGTTTAGCGTTAACCAGCCATTGATCGATGCCCTTATCATCCAAAACACAGGGCGCTAGCCCGTTATGAAACTGCATCCCACAGCTGACGCTTTTGCCAAATCGTTTGATCAAGGCAATAATCAGGTTGTCTGGACGCGCATTGTGGCTGATCTCGATACGCCGGTTTCGCTGATGCTAAAGCTGACCCAAGCCCGAAAAGACAGTTTTTTACTGGAATCGGTAACCGGCGGCGATACGCGCGGGCGTTATTCGATAATTGGCATGAAACCCGATATGATATGGGAATGCAACGGCACAAAATCACGGCTAAATCGCAGCGCGCGCTTTGACCCGGATGCCTTTGTTGACCAAAGCGATGATCCGCTAAGCAGCCTGCGCCGGATCATTGAGGAAAGCCGCATCGACCTGCCAACAGACTTGCCGCCGATGGCTGCGGGCCTGTTCGGGTTTCTTGGTTATGACATGATCCGGCTGGTTGAAAACCTGCCCGACGTGAACCCCGACACACTGAACCTGCCCGATGCCATTATGCAACGCCCCACAATTATTGTAATCATTGATGGCGTTAAAGGTGACATCACCGTTGTTAGCCCCGCTTGGGCAAATTCGGGCCTGTCGGGGCGCGCAGCCTATGCCCAAGCGGCTGAGCGGGTGGCTGACGCCTTGCGCGATCTTGACCGCCCGATTCGCGGTGAAATTCATGATATATCAACGATAAAATCTGATGAACCCCAATCAAACATGACAAAACCCGCCTATTTATCAATGGTGGAAAAAGCCAAGGAATACGTGCGCCAAGGCGATGTGTTTCAGGTGGTCCCCAGCCAGCGCTGGTCGCAAAAATTCGATCTGCCTCCTTTTTCGCTGTATCGCGCATTGCGGCGCACCAACCCCTCGCCTTATATGTTTTTCTATAATTTTGGCGGGTTTCAGGTGATCGGTGCCAGCCCGGAAATTCTGGTGCAGGTCCAAGGCCGCAAGGTAACCATCCGCCCGATTGCCGGCACAAGGCCCCGTGGTGCCACAGCCAAGCAGGATCTGGCCTTTGAAAAAGAGCTGCTGGCAGACCCAAAGGAATGCGCTGAACATCTGATGTTGCTTGACCTTGGCCGCAATGATGTGGGCCGTGTGGCAAAAATTGGCAGCGTCAATCCGAATGAACAATTCATAATTGAGCGTTACAGCCACGTCATGCACATTGTCAGCAATGTTGAGGGCGAATTGCAAGACCATCATGATGCGCTGTCAGCATTGCTGGCCGGTCTGCCCGCGGGCACCGTTTCCGGGGCGCCCAAAGTGCGGGCCATGGAAATTATAGATGAGCTGGAAACAGAAAAGCGCGGGGTTTATGGCGGCGGTGTCGGTTATTTCTCAGCTAATGGTGATATGGATATTTGCATCGCCCTGCGCACAGCGGTTTTAAAGGACAGAACCCTTTATGTTCAGGCCGGAGGCGGGGTTGTTTATGACAGTGTCCCCGAGGACGAGTTTCAAGAAACCGTCAATAAATCCAAAGCACTGAAACAGGCCGCTGATGATGCGGTTTTGTTTGTCGATAATCT
>CAZSSS010000254.1:0-3501 GCA_964609255.1 uncultured Rhodobacterales bacterium | reverse complement strand
GGGGCGCAGGATGTCTGAAGAAGGGGACGCATTTCTGGAATTATACAGCGGTCTAAGCCGCGAAGGCCCCGGGGATCGGACCAGCATTACCAAAGCGCTGGATGGATTATCAGCAACGGCCCGGATCTTTGATGCAGCCTGCGGAACTGGCGCGGATAGCGCGCTGATGCTGGATATTTTGCCGGATGCTGAAATTAGCGGCGTGGACAAACAGCCGGTGTTTATTGACGCTGCCAAAAATCGCGGGCTTCGGGTTGATTTCAAAACGGGCGATATGCTGGCGTTGACAGGCGAATTTGATCTGATTTGGTCAGCGGGCGCTGTGTATTTTGTGGGGATTGAGGCGGCATTGAACGCATGGAAACCCCATCTAAAACCCGGCGGGCGCGTGGCGTTTTCTGAACTGGTTTGGCTGACGGATAAACGAGCAAAAGCCGCCGCTGATTTCTGGAATGCTGAATTTCCTGCGATGGGAAATATCGCCAGCATGGTTAAACGAATAGAGCTGCAAGGCTTTTGCGTAACCTCGGTTGAAACATTGGGAGCGGCTGGCTGGGACGAATACCTGACCTCGTTAAGCCAGCGGATTGCTGCCATTCGCACGCGCGAAACAAGCGCTGTGATGGACAGTGTTCTGGCCGAAACAGAAGCCGAAATCGCCCTTAATCGTGCGCATATCCATGACTATGATTATGCGGTGTTTGTGGCGGAACCCACTTGATTTTTGCCCCCTTAAAACTAGCTGATCCCGACAGGTATTTGGCGGCCCAAAAATCACCTGCCCAGACACGCAAAATGCTGATGGTGTTATACGGATTTAATCTGGAGATCGCGCGCGCGCCGTGGGCCAGCGCGGAAGCCATGATCGCAGAAATGCGTCTGCAATGGTGGCTGGACGCGGTGGCGGATATCTTTGAGGGCCGGCCCTTGCGGGGGCATGAACTGCTGGCACCACTGGCGGAGGTGATCAAGCAGCGCAGTTTACCGCGCGGCATTATTGAACAAATGATCACCGCGCGGAGGTTTGATATTTATCATGATGCGCATGTGGATGACGCGGCGTTTGTTGATTATATCAACGCGACCTCGACAGGGTTGATCGATTTGGCGGCGCGGGTTTTGCAGGCATCTGAGGCTGAACGGCTGACGGCGTGTAAAACCGGCTTTGCAATCGGCCTCGCCAACCTGCTGCGCGCCACACCAAGGCTGATTGCGCGCAAAAGAACGCCCTTGCCACAAAATATTTCGGGCCATATTGATACGGCCCTTGCAGGACTGGATCACCATTTCAGCAAAGCCGTTTTTCCCGCCGTTTTACCGGGCTGGCGGGCCCGGGCCACGTTGCAAAGCGCGCAGAAACATCCCGACAGAATTGCCACCGGATTATTAGAAGAATCCCCCGCATGGCGGCGCTACAGCTTTGCAAAAAGCCGGGTTCGGCGGCGTTTATAACCGTTGGGGTGAACGCAGCCTTAGGGGGGAAGGATGGATTTGGATAATGCAGAAATCTCTGCTCTATAGTGAAGCAGTTGTTTTTGACCACGCTTAAGTTTCTTTTTTAGATTGCCATCCAATATGTCAAAAGAAAGACTTGCATCAATTTCACGTAATTCCAAGAATAGAGCCAGCGCAAACATGCGCGTTTCATTTGAAAGATAACCACTCCATCCAAGTTGGCGGGCCGCTTGGGCTTGGATGGCGCCAAAGCCAAGAATAATGCATAATAAATCGGTCTGAAGTTCGTTTTCCGGACCATATTGCAGGGGCTTTGTCTCCATAATTTCATGCGCAAGTTCATGGGCCAGAGTTGAAATAAAACTGATCGGCGTTTTCATGTTTTCCGGGGTGTAAGAAATCACTGATTGCCCCTCAGTTTTTTGAAACATACCCGCGATTTCAGAGGTTTTCTGATAAGAAAAATGATCAACCCCGTCGATTTTTTCCGGTAGACGATTAAGCAGGATGTTGCGGTCTTCAAGGCACATCAATCTGCGGACATCTGCAAAAACTTCTAATGCTGTGGCGTGATCATGCCCTGATTTTGCAGTAAAAAGATTTCGGTTCGGCAGTATTAACGGGGTTGCCGAAAACTGGGTTCTAAGTTCGTAATTACTTATTAAAAATTCAAAATTCTCTAATACCCATATGGCCATGGTATTGGAGATCAATGGCCGTGGCCAAATCATGCGGTTTTACGTTGTTGCAGGGCAAACCAGATTAACGCTCCACCTGCCAGAAACAGAAATGGGATCATGGCCAGATTGACGGCTGTCCAGCCTTCTTGCGGGGTGCCTCCGGAACAATTCATCAACCCGCCCGAGGCAAAAGAGGCCACAGTTACCATACCAAAAACCGCAAAATCATTCATGCCCTGAACCCGCCCGCGCTCCTCGGTGCTGTGGGCGGTGGACAACATGGATGTTGCACCGATAAATCCGAAATTCCAGCCAAGACCAAGCAAAATAAGCGCAAGATAAAACCGTTCCAGTTCAAACCCGCTGAGCGCAACCACGCCGGCACCTGCCAAAATAACAAGACCCACAGAAATAATTTTTTCTGCACCAAACCGGGTAATCAGATGGCCGGTAAAAAACGAGGGCACAAACATGGCAAGCACATGACCCATCACCACATCAGCCGACGCGTCGGTGCCATAACCGCAACCAACAACCGCCAGCGGCGTGGAGGTCATGACCAAATTCATCAGTGCATATGAAACCATTGCGCATATCATCGCGACAGCAATTTTCGGGCTGCGCAATAATTGCCCACGAGAGCGCCCCTTTAGCGATGTCGCATCGGGTTTTTTCGGCTTTGGGATGTCCAGAAAGAAAAACAGGAAAACCCCAACCCCGTTCAGCCCGATCATGGCAAAATAAGCACCAATAAAAGGTATGGCAAACAAATCATTTGTCGCCTTAACAAGCTGTGGTCCCAGAACGGCGGCAATCAGCCCCCCCGCCATTACCCATGAAATTGCCTTTGGCATAAATTTCGTCGAGGCGGTATCGGTGGCGGCAAAACGGTAAAAAGCTTGTGCAGACATATAAATGCCAACCAAAAACCCGCCCAGACAAAACAGCCAAAAGGAATTGATCCACAATGCAGTGGCGCAAATACTGGCCCCCGATGCCCCGCCCGCAGTGCCAATGAAAAACCCGACCCGGCGGCCATGTTTTTGCATTATGGCGGATAAAACCGGCGCCGCCAGCATGGAACCAAACACAGTCATTGTGATCGGCAATGTCGCCAGACAAGGGTTGCTGGCAAGGCTTTGGCCCGCCAGACCGCCAAGCACAAAATGCAGTGACATCTGCGCGCCAAGGATCGCCTGAGCAGCGACAAGGACACCAACATTGCGTAAAGCTCGGCGGTTTTGTGATGGGGCGGAAAGGATGGTCATAATGTTGTTTTATCGCCTTGTGCCGGATGTTCAATTGCTATTTTCAAAATGCCGGGCCAATGTGAAAAAAAGCGAGGTGTTATGGTTGGCCGGATTAT
>CAZSSS010000253.1:0-3515 GCA_964609255.1 uncultured Rhodobacterales bacterium | reverse complement strand
AAGCAATTCAGATGAGAGTGTTCGTCTTTATAGATCACGCAATCGCGGATCATTTTACGATTCTCATCCGAAATAAAGGTGAATTTCGGGCTTGAATGCTGCACCCCCGGTTCGGGCAGTGGCGGCACCCGCACCGATTGGCCGGTGGCAAGGCGAGTGTTGGATTTGGCGCGCGCGCCCTCGACCTTGATCTCACCTTTGCGGCACATTTTTTCAATGCGGCCTTGGTTTATGTGGGGGAAAATGCGTTTGAACCAGCGGTCAAGGCGCTGGTCTTGGCCATCATCATCCACGGTTACGAATTGCACGCCGCTCATGTTGTTATCATCCTTGTGATCGCCATACCGGCAAAAAGTGCGGTCATGGCCAGAACGACCGAGCCGCCCATATAGACTGTCGCGGCCATGATGCGGCCGCGTTCGATTAAATAGATCGCATCCAGCGAAAACGCCGAAAACGTGGTGAACCCGCCCAGAACCCCGGTCAGCAAAAATGGCCCATAACGCTGAAAGCTACCGTCCATGCGCTCCAACAAATAAACCGCCAAAACCCCCATCAACAGCGACCCGATGACATTCACAATCATGGTGCCATAAGGGAACCCAGCGCCAAGCCAATGCACCGCTGATTTGCCGGTCTGATAGCGCAACGCGGCCCCGATGGCCCCGCCAAGCGCAACTTGTAAAATAACGGGCATGAGCTATTTCCTTTTGTCGCGCTTTTGGCGTAATCGGGCAAAATAGTCGAGCCGTTTTTTCAACTCACGCTCAAAGCCGCGCTCAGCGGGCAAATAATAGATGCCGCGTTTCATGGTCTCGGGAAAATAGTTTTGCCCCGAAAACCCATCCTCCGCATCGTGATCATATTGATAGCCCTCACCGTAACCCTGATCTTTCATCAAATCGGTTGGCGCGTTTAAAATATGTTTGGGCGGAGGTTCCGACCCGGTTTTTTTGGCCGCCGCCATGGCGTTTTTATAACCGGCATAAAGCGCGTTTGATTTGGGGGCCAGCGCCAGAAATACCACTGCTTGGGCCAGCGCCAGCTCGCCCTCGGGGCTGCCAAGGCGTTCATAGGTGGCCCAAGCATCAAGACATTGACGTTGCGCATTTGGTTCCGCCAACCCGATGTCCTCAACCGCCATACGGGTGATACGGCGCGCCAGATAACGCGGGTCTTCGCCCCCTGTCAGCATCCGCGCAAACCAGTATAGCGCCGCGTCCGGGTCGGAACCCCGCACAGATTTATGCAACGCCGAGATCAGATTAAAATGCGCATCGCCCGATTTATCATATTGCGCAGCACGGCGCGTCAGGCGTTTTGACAGTGTGTCGCGGTCGGCTTTGCCCTCCCAACCCATGACTTGTTCAAGCATATTAAGCAGGGCGCGCCCGTCTCCGTCAGCCATCTCCAACAGCGCATCTCGCGCGTCAGCATCAAGCGGCGCGGCTTTGCCCAGCTCGGCTTCGGCGCGCTGCACCAGCAATTCCAGATGCGCGGGCGTCAGGCGGCCCAGCACCAGAACCTGCGCGCGCGACAGCACCGCTGAATTCAGCTCAAAGCTCGGGTTCTCGGTGGTGGCCCCCACCAGAATAATCGTGCCATCCTCCATATGCGGTAAAAACCCGTCTTGCTGGGCTTTGTTAAACCGATGGATTTCATCAACAAACAACAACGTGCCTTTGCCATTTTGACGGCGCAGCTTGGCCGCCTCGAACACTTTGCGCAAATCAGCGATGCCTGAAAAGATCGCGCTGATTTGCACGAATGTCAGGTCTACTTCATCGGCCAACAGCCGCGCGATGGTGGTTTTGCCCACCCCCGGTGGTCCCCAAAAAATCAGTGACGACAGATTGCCGTGCAGCAACATCTGCCCCAAGGGCGCATCCGGCCCGATGATATGATCTTGGCCGATGACATCATTCAAACAGCGCGGCCGCAGGCGGTCAGCCAACGGACGCGGGGCGTTATCGGGAACCGAAGCCCCCATGTCAAAAAGATCGCTCATTATTCTACCGGAATTGCAAAGATCACAATCAACCCTAACAGCAGCGCCAGCATTGCCGCAAACCCCATTTGCCCGAAATGCCGGTTTTTCCGCGCCACCAGCACCGCGACAATGGCTTGCATCATATAATAAAACGCGAATGTCCGTGAGGCGATGCTGATCACCTCAAAGATATCAAACATCCAGATCAGCGCAATTGAAAACCCGATCAAGGCCGGATAGGCGGTTTTCTCAACAATGCGCCCGTTGGTTTCCTCAACCACCAGACCACCCGCGCCAACCGTATCCGCGATGCCCGCCGAAAGCTGGCTCATCAAGGCGGCGATCACCAAAAGAAACGGCAAAACCGGCGCGACATAGGCTGTCAGCCCGATAATCGCGGTTTCATCGGGTTTGCCGCCGGGCAAATGCACCAAAAGCGGCATCACCAGCGCCACAAAAGCCAAATAGATCAGCGCGCTGGAAATTTGGGCCCAGTTCATGGTTTTGCGGCGCACATCGCTGGGGTAATCACCCCCCAAATACCGCGAAGTCTCAAACCCCTGAACTACCAACAGCATCCCCCCGAGCATCCGCAACCGCGACCAGATATCCGCGTCATCAGCCACCAGATCAGCAATCCAAATGCCGGAGCCAAGGTTATGCCAGAACAGGCCAACCAGCAGGGCCACGATGATCGACAGCTTGATGGAAACCGAAATGGTCTCAACCACCTCCAACCCCCGAAGCCCGCGCAAATAACCGATGATGGCGATGCTAAGCAAAATACCGGTGGCCAGCATATCCTCATAAAAATTGTTATTGATCGGGGTCAGCGACAGCGCAAACGAGGCCAGCAGCCGGATATAAAACGCCACCGAAATCACATAAGCAATGCTAAGCGCCGCGCCGGAAAACTGTTCAGCCAAACGCAGGCCGCGCGGGGTGGCTCGCGCGTGCTCCAACGGCTCAGCAAAATGGATATTATAGCGAATGATGTGGCCAACCGCGTACGCCAACAGCACAATGCCCAACATTGCGGCCAGCGCGTATGATCCGGCGACAGCGGCCAAAAGCGGTGCGATCACCAGAAAACCACTGCCAATAATAGAGGCCAACGGCGTGACAGTTGCACCCCAAAGAGGGTTTTTACGAATTTGCGGCAATAATGACAGGCCGGTCAGGCCAACGGCAATACCCACAAGAATTGCATCAAATAGTGTCAATTCAGCCCCCTAAACCAAAAAAACCCCGGAAAGTATCCGGGGCCTCGTAGGGTGCGTGGTTTCCACGCACCGTTGTTAAGCGCCCTATTCTTCGGCGGATGCTTCTTCAAGCGCGACACGTTCTTTGTCGCCTTTGCCTTTGGCGTCAACATCGCGGCCAACCAGTTCAATGATCGCCATTGGCGCCATATCGCCAAACCGAAAGCCGGCTTTCAGCACCCGGCAATACCCGCCGGTGCGGTCTTTATAACGCGGGCCAATCACGTCAAACAATTTTTTGACGGCGGCTTCTTGGCGCATTT
>CAZSSS010000252.1:0-3519 GCA_964609255.1 uncultured Rhodobacterales bacterium | reverse complement strand
TCCGGTGACCGTGCTTTCGCGCTGTCAGAGATTTGATCTGCGCCGGATCGAGCCGGAAACCATGAAGGAATTTCTGAATTCTATCATCGAAAAAGAAAGCACAAAAATTGCCGATGATGCGTTGGCATTGATCATTCGGGCCTCGGAAGGGTCAGCGCGGGATGCGCTGTCGTTACTGGATCAGGCCATGGCGCATAGCGGCGGCGAGACCTCAGCCGAGCAGGTGCGCGCCATGCTTGGCCTTGCCGACAGGGGCCGCGTGTTAGACCTGTTTGATCTGATAATGCAGGGAAACGCGGCGGCTGCATTGTCGGAGATTGCTGAACAGTATGCAGAGGGCGCAGACCCTTTGGCGGTATTGCGCGATTTGGCCGAGATCACCCACTGGATCAGCGTGGTGAAAATATCGCCCGAGGCGGCGGATGACCCAACCGTTTCACCTGATGAGCGGGAGCGCGGCAAGGTTATGGCGGGCTTACCAATGCGGGCGCTGACGCGGATGTGGCAAATGCTGCTTAAGGCGCTGGAGGAGGTCTCGGTTGCGCCAAATACAATGATGGCCGCAGAAATGGCGATTATCCGCATGACCCATATTGCCGATTTACCCAGCCCCGAAGAATTAGTGCGCAAATTGCAAAATACGCCAGCGCCAAGCGCGGGGCAAGCGCAGCCCTTGGCAGCGCGCCAGCCAAGTTCGTCACCGCGCACCACATCCATGCAAACCGGCGGAGCAATGGTGGCAGTGGCGGCCAGCCCCGATGCGTTGCAGCATTATGCCACATTTGACGATATCCTGACGCTTATTCAGGCGCGCCGCGATATGCATCTATTGGTTGAGGTTGAGAAATATGTGCGTTTGGTGCGATACGCGCCCGGCGTTATTGAATTCCAACCAACCGATGACGCGCCCCCCCAATTTGCGGGGCGTCTGTCATCACGGTTGCAAAACTGGACCGGCGCGCGCTGGGCGGTGTCGATTGTTCAGGCTGGTGGCGGGCAAACAATTGGTGAGCAAAAAGCAGAAACCCTCCAGAATTTACACGCGCAAGCGATGGAGCATGGATTGGTGATTGCCGCATTCACCGCTTTTCCGGGGGCCGAAATTGCCGAGGTTAAGCAGGTTAATTTTGTTGATGAAACCAACGAATATGTGGTGCCGATTAACCCCGATGAAATGGATGATGACTGGGAGCCGGTGGACCCGTTTTCTGAGTAGCCCTATTTGGCCAGCTCTTTGGCAAGCAAGTCAAACACCATGCGAATACGACGGTTTTTGTTAAGCGCGCGATGGGCCACCAGCCATACGGGAAATTCCATCGGATCAAGATCAGGCAATACCTGTTGAACAAGAGGTTCTTTGTCACCGATACTGTCATCCAGAATGCCAATGCCAAGGCCCTGTTTCACCATTTCCCACATCCAAAAAGTTTTCGGTTTTAATCGGGAAATTGGCCTGGGTTAAGCCAAACCCGTATTTGTTTAATATGTGGATATATCCATAGCCGGTGTCGATGTTGATGAAATGAGCCCGCGCCAAGTCGCTGGCTTTTGTCGGAACGCCGATTTGTTGCAAATAATCAGGGCTGGCATACAACCGCGCGGAAATATCTTTGATTTTTTTGGCAATTAAGTCTGGTTCGGTGGGGCGAAAATTACGTATGGCAATATCTGCTTCACGCCGCCTGAGGTCGCTTGGGCTGTTTGAGGCGACAATTTCAATTTTAATAAGAGGTTCCCGTGTGCGAATTTTTGCGATGATACGCGGCAAAACCATGGCCGCATAAGTTTCACTGGCGGCAATGCAAATATCACCCTCAATCAGTTGCGACTGGCTGGCAGCGGCCAGTGATACACAATTGGCAGCATCCCCCATCGCACGAACATGTTCCAGCAGTTCATGGCCGCTTGGCGTAAGCGTAACCCCGCGCCCGAGGCGCTCAAACAGCACAATTTCCAGTTCCTGTTCCAAGGCATCAACTTGCCGGCCCAAGGTGGGTTGCGCCATGCCCAACGCCCGCGCCGCTGCTGACAGAGAGCCTTCCTCAGCCGTAACAAGAAATGCCCTTGCCCGGTTCCAGTCAAATTTAACAGCACGCCAATCCATGCAAATATGCATATCAGAACTGTTGAATTGGTCAATTCTATTTGGCAGCCATGATTGATAAAGCAGCAAAAGAAAATTCTTTTCGGAGTGGATTATGGAAAATAACGCAAAAGCCGCCAGATATTTTGGCGCATTTTTTATTCTTACCTTTTTGGCGTATGGCGTGGGCAGCACAATGACCAATGCCGTGACCAGCCAAGCCGGTTTTTTGTCGCAACTGGTTGAGACAAAACAGATTTTGATCGCGGGTGTTCTATTGATGGCTGTGGTGCATACTGTGCTCAACATTGGTTTGGCGGCAATAATGTTTGGCATTTTGACCAGCGTTAACCGGTTTGTGGCTGCGGCCTATTTTGGTCTGGCAATTGCTGGAACAACAGTTTTGGTGGTTGGCACTGTGTTTTTGTTGCTTTTGCTGCCGTTGCAAGACCTGCAAAACAATACGCTGGACGCTGATACACTGGCGGTTTTGCTGAAACGCGGAGCATTTTATTGTTACCAACTTGGCATGGCCTTGTGGGGTTTTGCCGGGTTGCTTTTGGTGGCATTATTGCTGAAATCAGCCTTGCTGCCCAAAGGATTGTTACTGTTCGGTGCATTTGGCTATGTGGTTTTTGTTTTTGGCACCACGGCTGAGATATTCGGCTTTTCGATTGGCACAATATTGTCATTGCCGGGCGGATTGTTTGAAATCAGCCTAAGCATTTGGCTGTTGACCAAAGGTTTCAACAAGGCGGCGTTGTCCCATATGCGGCCTTAACATTTCACCAAATGCTAAAAGCCGGTGTAAGTCCGATAGACAAATGTTGGGCCTGCACAGGGTTGGTCAAGTTCCACTTGGGTTTGTCGTGATTGCGGTGTAAGCCCCCCTTATGGAAAATAAAGAATATAAAGGTGAGCGGATTGCCAAGAAGCTGGCGCGTGCCGGTGTTGCGTCGCGGCGCGATGTGGAGCGGATGATTGCAGCGGGGCGGGTTGTTGTTAACGGTCAAAAAATCAGCTCGCCTGCGTTGAATGTCACGGATGCTGATAAAATTTCCGTAGACGGGCGACCCGTCGGGGCGGCTGAGCCAGCGCGATTGTGGCGTTATCACAAACCATCCGGGCTGGTGACATCTGCGCGTGACGAAAAGGGCAGGGCGACTATTTTTGATCGGCTGCCCGAAGAATTACCAAGGGTTATGAGCGTCGGACGGCTGGATTTGACATCCGAGGGGCTGCTTTTGCTGACCAATGACGGGGAGTTGAAACGCAAGCTGGAGCTGCCGTCAACCGGATGGGTGCGCAAATATCGAGTGCGGGCCAATGGCAATGCATCAGATACTCGCCTAAAACCATTGCGCGATGGTATGGTTCTGGACGGACAGCGGTTTCAGCCAATGATGGTTGATTTTGACAAACAATCCGGCGCCAAC
>CAZSSS010000251.1:0-3549 GCA_964609255.1 uncultured Rhodobacterales bacterium | reverse complement strand
GGCTTTTTCGGCTTGATGCTGACCGCGCGGCCATTAACTGTTTCGGCTTTAACAATGACGGCGCGCTGGCAATTGCCGCACGGCTGGCCAAACGCCCCCATTCGGGCGTTGTCGGCATAAATCTGGGGGCCAATAAAACCAGCAAGGACAAGTCGCTGGATTTTGTATCCGTGTTGAAAACCATCGGCCCGCACATTGATTTTGCCACCGTCAACGTGTCCTCGCCCAACACCGAGCGCCTGCGGGAATTGCAGGGGAAAACCGCATTAACCTCTTTGTTGACCCATGTGATTGCGGCACGAAACGCGCTGACAAACCCGGTTCCGGTATTCCTGAAAATCGCGCCCGATTTAACCATAACAGAACTGGAGGACATTGTAGAAGCCGCGCTGTCTTCCGGGGTTTCGGGCATTGTTGCCACCAACACCACGCTGGACCGTGACGGGCTGAAAAGCCCGCACAAAGATCAGGCGGGGGGGCTGTCTGGCGCGCCTCTGTTTGAAAAATCAACGCGCGTTCTTGCGCAGCTTGCCCAGATGCTGAATGGCAAAATTCCGTTAATTGGCGTGGGGGGCATCAGCACCGCACAAGACGCTTATGCAAAAATCCGTGCCGGGGCCAGTGCCGTGCAACTTTATACAGCCATGGTATTTGGCGGCACAAAAGTAATTGGCGATGTGACATCCGGCCTTGATGTCTTGCTGGAACGCGACGGCCATAAAAACATTGGCCAAGCGGTTGGTGTTGATACTGAAAAATGGCTCTGAGCATTGGCGCGCGCAATCAGGTGCCACGCAGACAGCCAGTATTCAGGTCAATCGCAGATGGGTTGCACGCCGGAATATCAGGGCAGCGTTGCAAAACCTATGCGCGAGCGACATCCGATCGTTCATCGTCAGCCGCGGCTTCCAGCGCTGGATAATAACGCATCAACGTCAATGTCCGCGCCACATAACTGATCAACAGCGCCAACCATATACCGTGATTTCCCATTAAGGGCAGCAATACCACAACCGAAATCACAAAAACAATTGACGACTGAAACATCGCGTTGCGCATATCGCGGGTGCGGGTGGCGCCAATGAAGATACCGTCCAGTATCCAACTGCTAAAGCCAATTATCGGTGAGACAACCATCCACGGTAGATACAGCGCTGCGGCTTGCTGAACCTCGGGGGAGGTTGCCATTACCTTGATCAGCCACACGCCGAAAATGCCGAAAAACAAGGCCATCAAAACCGATCCGACAGCGGACCATTGGCCTGCCATTATTGCGGCCTTGCGAATATCAACGCGTGATCTGGCCCCCATGGAAACGCCAATCAGCGATTCTGCTGCGATGGCAAAACCATCCAGCCCATAGGCTGTAATTTCAACAAACTGGATTAATATCTGGTTGGCCGCCAATGTTACATCGTTAATGGATGCGCTGGTAAACAAAAACCCGATAAAAATGATCTGTAACAGCAAAGAGCGCAGCATAATATTGCCATTAACCGAAGCCATCGCCTTGATTTTTGCCCGGTCAAATATTCGTGCCCAATCACGCCATTGATCACCCTTAAAAACGCCTCGACACAGATAAAGTGCCATTAAGAACCCGCTCCACTCAGCGATTAATGTGGCGACCGCTACGCCCTCCACGCCCCAGCCAAGCCCCAGCACAAACCACAGGTCCAACACGATGTTCAACCCGTTCATCCAGACTTGCAGCAGCAACATTGCGCGGGTGCGTTCATGGGCAATCAACCAGCCGGACAACGCATATAACGTTATGGCGGCCGGGGCGCTCCAGATACGGATCGCCATATATTGATGGGCCATGCCCTCCACTTCGGGGCTGGCGGGGGTGGCTTTGATGACCGCCCAGAACAAGGGGATCTGGAGCAAAATAATCGCAATTCCGGCGATGGCGGCCACGATCATTGCCCGCATTAACAACGCGCCTTTTTCGGCCATGTCGCCAGCCCCGCGCGCTTGCGCAACCATCCCCGTGGTGCCCATACGCAAAAATCCGAAAACCCAGTAGATTGCGCCGATAATAATCGCACCGATCCCCACTGCGCCAATCGGGGCTGCTTGCCCCAGTTGCCCGACAACGCCCGTATCAACCGCCCCCAAAATCGGCACGGTAGCGTTGGAAATCACGATCGGAATCGCGATTTTCAGAACGCGGCGATGGGTGATGTCGGTGCTATTCATCGGGTTGTGGCATCAAAAAATGCCCCGTGGCCTGCGCGAACAGCTTTTGGCGGTTATCTTGCCATGCCTCAACGTGGACGCTGGCAAACCGGCGGCCAGAACGGTTAATTCTGGCCCGCGCATAAGCATCACGCGGCAGGCCGGTGCGCAGATAATCAACGGTGAAATCAATGGTTTTTGGCATGGCGCGCGGACCGGTTGCGCCAGCTTCCATTTGTGGCCAATAGATTGCCCAGGCCAGTTCAATCTGCGCGGCAATTTCCAGAAATGCACCAACCGCGCCGCCATGCAGGGCAGGCAATATCGGGTTGCCGATCAGTTTTTGCGAAAACGGCAGCATCGCTGACAGCTCATCGCCCCGGCGGTCAAAAATAATGCCCATATGTTTGATATAGGGAATGCTATCTGCCAGTTGCTCCACCGCAAAATCGCGACGCTTTTTGATAACCTGCACCGGTTCTGGCTTAGCCATGCTTGCGGCCCTCCACGGTAAATGCGCCGGTTGCCACCGCCACCGGATCATCGCCTTCATCAAAGGCCGATGCGCGCACAAACGCCACCGAGCGGGTCACGCGGTAACATTCCGCTGTTGCCGAAATGCGCTGATGAGGCGTGGCGGGGCGCATATAATCAATGCGCAGATCAATCGTGGCCGTGCCACCATTTGAGTGCGGATGCGATACCACCGCCGCCCCCGCTGCGGTGTCCATCAACGCCGTAACAACGCCGCCATGTAACACGCCAGTATCAGGATCACCGATAAAACGTTTATCATAGGCGATCGACATCGTGGCCTTGCCGGCCTCAACCGCATCAACCCGCATTCCCAGATCAACCGAATGGGGGAGCGCTGAAATAAACTGCCGTGCCATCTTAAGTTGTTGTTCAGAAATATCGCTCATTCCAGCCCTTTGATTCTGTGCAATTATATTTGCACATAAAGCTCTTGTCTTTTCCAGTGCAATCGCTAAGTTGTTATTGAGAATAGTTCTCAATCGCAGAAAGCATCATGCATCCAACAAAAATAGCCCCACAGCCCAGCGCCCTCCCCGAGCGGGTCGGCCCGTTTAAAACCAAACGCTTGCCCGTGGTAATTGCCTTGCTTGCCTTGGCCATTTTCCCCGGAGAACTTGGCGCGCTTACCCGGAGCCTGATGACCGACGCTTATGTGCAGGTCAGCGCCTTTGTGGCGACCACATTGTTAATTTTTTACGGTGTTGAGCGTATTTTCAAATTTGAACTTGGGGCGGCGCTGAAAAATTCGAAGCATTTCCAAATTCCGCTGTCAGCGCTGCTTGGCGCCACCCCGGGGTGCGGCGGTGCGGTGGTTGTGGTCGCGGCCTATAC
>CAZSSS010000250.1:815-3554 GCA_964609255.1 uncultured Rhodobacterales bacterium | reverse complement strand
GGTTGAGGGAAATTTGGCAAACGGATTCACCAGGTTTTCGAATAGCTTAAACATGAAGCCCTCCAAGGGCTGGAATATAGGGAAAGTAAGAGGTGCAGCGGGGCAAAAGCCCCAAAATCCGGGGCCTAAGAGGCTGAAATATACATCCGGATTTTGTTCATTGCACTGTCTCCACCATGTTCGGTTGCCAGTTCTATATTGGGCATTTTTGTCGCAGTCAACGGCGGTGCTCAAAAATATTGTACCTGATACATTGCATTGGTTTCATGGCAACACGAATAGTCGCGGTGCCACGCTTGGCATCTTGTGTGAACAAGATTAAACATAGACCGATTTTCAAGACGACAGGCACAACATGAATGATTCCAATTTAGCCCCCGAAAAAACCCGCGCTTCTGCGTGGTTTCTGGATTTGCGCAATCAGATTTGCAGCGCTTTTGAGGCGCTGGAAGATGTGCAAACCCATGGGCCTCATGCGGGTTTGCCTGCCGGTCGGTTTGAACGCAAACCAACATCGCGCGACAGTTTGGATGGTTCGGATGCGGGGGGCGGCGAAATGTCGGTGATGCGGCAGGGGCGGGTTTTTGAAAAGGTTGGCGTGAATATTTCCACGGTTTACGGCAGTTTGGGGGAGGCGGCGCAACATTCCATGTCAGCACGCACCGGCATATCGGCAATCAAGGATGACCCGCGGTTCTGGGCCGCAGGAATTTCGCTGGTGGCGCATATGCGCTCCCCCAAAACGCCGGCGGTGCATATGAATACCCGGATGTTCTGGACCCCGCACGGCTGGTGGTTTGGCGGCGGAGCGGACCTGAATCCAATGGTTGAAAACCCCGAGGACACCGCGTTTTTTCATCGGGAAATGGCCAAAGCCTGTGATCTCCATAATCCGGAATATTACCCGAAATACAAAGCTTGGGCGGACGAATATTTCATGATTAAACATTGGAATGAACCGCGCGGGGTTGGCGGTATTTTTTATGATGATCATAATTCCGGCGATTGGGAAAACGATTTTGCGTTCACCCAAGACGTGGGCCGCGCGTTCCTGAAGGCATTTGTGCCCCTGACCGAAAAACACATGTTCACCCCGTGGAACAATGCTGACCGTGAGGTGCAGCTGATCAAACGGGGTCGCTATGCTGAATTCAATCTGGTCTATGACCGAGGCACGCAATTCGGCCTGCAAACCGGCCACAACCCCGAGGCCGTGCTGATGTCTTTGCCACCGGAATGCAAATGGCCGTAAATTTCCCGAATTTTAAGGGTTTGCCGTCGCTAAAACCCTGCATTGCAGGAATATTGGTCTAGATGGGCAAAGGTATTGCCATTATCGGATGGGGGTCGCTGATTTGGGATCTGGAGATATTGGCGCAGCAAGTTACCGGTGATTGGCATATGGCGGGTGGCCCGATGCTGCCGATGGAATTCAGCAGGGTCTCAGCCAAACGAAAGATGGGCTTGGTGGTCTGTCTTGACCCGGATGCCGGGGTGAATTGCCCAACCCATGTTATCCGGTCGTTGCGTGATGATATTAATTCAGCGCGTGTTGATCTGGCAGCACGCGAACGCGCACCGCATGGCCGGATTGGCTGGGCAGATACGGCACGCGGTGCTGGCCGCATGGGCAGCGTTGTTTTGCAAGTGCAGAAATGGTGTGACGATACCGGCTGGGATGGTGCCGTCTGGACCGATCTGGAACCCAATTTCAGCGATAATACTGACACGGAATTTTCTGTTTCTGCGGGAATATCCTATTTGAAAACCCTGACAGGCGAAAACCTGAGCGAGGCATTCAATTATATCGTAAACGCGCCAAACCACACCCAAACGCCCCTGCGCGATGCGTTGGAAAGCGACCCGTGGTGGCAGTCATTAAAGAAAGATAAGCAGCGCTGATAACGCCATAAGCCCGGCCATTAAATGCAAAAACTTGCGCCAGACATTTGGCGTTTGCAGCACGGGGCGCAAGCTGTTTCCGGCGGCGGCATAGAACAGACAGACAAACAGATTAAGGCCTGAAAAGGTTAACGCCAAACGCAGTGCCTCGGTTTGCAGTGGCAGGCCACGGCCATAACCAGCCCCGGCGGCCAGGGCCACCGCCCAGACTTTGGGGTTAACCCATTGGAACATGATTGCCTGAACCCACCCAAAAGGCTGCGCATCAAAGCTGCCCGCTGGTTTGCCCGCGCTACGCAGTAACCCAAAGGCCAAAACCAATATCCAAAGCGCGGCAAGAACCTTAAATGCCAGCGCCAGCGCCGGTATGCCAAGCAGCACAGCCGCAACGCCAAACCCGGTAAGCGCGGCGATAACGCCAACACCCAGCGCAACCCCGAAAACATGTGGCAGACTGCGCAGAAAACCAAACCGGACACCGGAGGATAAAAGCATAATGACATTCGGACCAGGTGAGGCAAGCCCGGCAAAAACAAACAGCACAAGGCTTAGATCAGCATTCAAATGTGACCCCAAAAAAGCATGACAATACCTGAAACGACTATTGCCGCCATTGTCAGGCTGAAAACCCGAAACCGAAATGCGGTGTTAAGCCAGCGCTGCATCCAGACACCAAACCATACCCAACCATTGGCAGACGTTAACCCCACAAGGGCTGCCAGCGCGGCGGCGATTGATGCCTCGGCTAACGGGGCGTCGCCCTTGATAAAGGCGGAAACAATGCCAATGGCCATTGCCCATGCCTTTGGGTTTATCCACTGGAACGCAATGGCCTCA
>CAZSSS010000250.1:0-805 GCA_964609255.1 uncultured Rhodobacterales bacterium | reverse complement strand
TTCCCATCTACATCAACGGTGTGATGGGAGAACTGGAACGCAATGGCCTCATAGAACCGAAACGGGCGGCGACGCGACGCCGCCCTGCCGGGCGGCTTTCCGGTGGCGATTTTGAAGGCGACAAAAAGCAGCATGGCCGCGCCGACCCAGCGCAGTAATTCTTGTAACAATGTTGAGCGCAGGAAGATTTCCCCCAGACCAAAAGCCATGATAAACAGCATGATCGGAAACCCGAACGCCACGCCAAAGATATGTGGCAGCGATCGTCGATAACCAAATTGCGCGCCCGAAGCGGACAGCATCGCGTTATTTGGCCCCGGTGTCCAAACCATCGCCAGCAGCATGACAAAAAGCGTTGTAAGGGTGTCTAATGGCATGGGGGTCTCAAAATTAGGTAAGTTTTGATGACCATTTCAAACGAGATCGGATTTGTCCAGCCTGAATCCGCTTTTGATCCAGCGGTTTTCACATTTGCGCAAGGCGGCGCCCAGATGTGGTCCGGGGGCGATTTTTGGCATAAGATCAGCGGCAGAAACAGGAAATTGCGCGGTTGCGCCGGTTTCGATCTGGTGCTGAAAATCTGTTGGCAGGGCGCTGTGTGTGCGCGCGGATTGCACAAGAATATCATCAAGCGCCGGTTCAGCACCAAAGCGGTATGCGTATTCCGGCAACGCCAGAGATTTTCCGAATTTGGCAAGGTATTTCTGCTCATGGCGCGACAGGCGCAGCGCTTTTGCTGCACCTTTTGGACCAATCACAGCCAAACGCCGCAGCCAGCTCGGGGCGATACCATGCTGGATTTCCA
>CAZSSS010000249.1:0-3560 GCA_964609255.1 uncultured Rhodobacterales bacterium | reverse complement strand
CCGCCGGTATCTTCGTTCATGCGGAAAACATCCACGAATTGTGAGGACTGGATGCGCTCCAACGGTCGCGGGGTCGACAACAAAGATACGGAAACAAATAGCAGTATATTTACGGTCATCGACCAGAACATCGAATGCACCAGCGGGTCATAATTGCCCAAGCCAAACAACGCATAAGGCCGAAGCGATGCAATGCCAAATGGCCCGTTTTCAATGACCGAACCAGACAGCAGAAACGCGCCCTCAAAGCTGGGCAAAAATAACGTATAGGCCCAAATGACAAAACCGGCTGTTAGCCCCGCCAACGCGCCTGACCGGGTGGCACCGCGCCAGAATAAACCGCCCAACAGGCTGGGGATCACCTGTGCCGTGCCCGCAAACGCGATTAACCCGATCGAGGCCAGCGCTGCGGAGCCGCCCGTGATGCGAAAATAAAAATAGCCCAGCAATAAAATACCAGCGATGCTGAGGCGGCGGGACAGTAACAAAATGCTGCGAATATCGCCGCTGGTGGCGGTTTTGGCCGGGCTTAGCGACAGCCAGAGCGGCGTGATAATATGGTTGGAAACCATGGTTGATAGCGCGATTGCGGCGATAATCACCATTGATGTAGCTGATGAAAACCCCCCCAAAAAAGCAAACAGCGCCAGCGAATCTTTGCCTTGATTAAGCGGCACTGTCAGAACGTAAAGATCAGGGTTGGAGCCTGCGGGCAGCAGGGCATTGCCAGCAATGGCGATGGGCAGCACAAACAGGCTCATTAACAGCAAATAGGCCGGAAAGGCCCAACTGGCGGTCGCAAGGTGTTTTTCATCAGCGTTTTCAACCACTGTTACCTGAAACATGCGTGGCAAGGTGATGATGGCGGCTGCGGACAGAAAGGTCAGGGTAATCCAGCGCGAGGTGAATATTTTCTCGGTGCGGAGCATGTTGTCACTGGCCATATCAAATATTTCGGGTAAGCCACCGGCAAAGCCCCAGACAACAAATATCCCGACGGACAGCAGCGCCAGCAATTTAACAATTGCCTCAATGGCGATGGCGGTGACAACCCCGTGGTGGCGCTCATTGGCGTCAACATTTCGGGTGCCAAACAGAATGGTAAAAGCCGCAAGCCCAACCGCCACCCAGAATGCGGTGAAATTGGCATTACCACCGTTTTCAGCAAATACGGAAAAGCTAAGGGTGATGGATTGTAATTGCAGCGCAATATAAGGGGTTGAGCCGATAACCGCCAGCAACGTAACAAGCACCGCTAATGTGGTGCTTTTGCCATAACGCGATGAAATCAGGTCAGCGATTGAGGTAATGCGCTGGGCGCGCCCCACCCGCAACAATTTGCGCAGCAACCACCACCAACCAATGAAAACCAGCGTTGGGCCAAGGTAAATGGTGACAAATTCCAGACCGTTACGCGCGGCGGACCCAACCGCACCGTAAAATGTCCATGCAGTGCAATAGACCGAAATGGAAAGCGTATAAACAAAAGGTGAGCGCAGCCAGCCCAGCCTGCCCGCATTGGCGCGGCGTTCCGCCCAGAACGCAATGACAAACAGCATCAAAACATAGCCAAGACAAACGGCCAGCAGGGCGTTGAAGGATAACATTTAAGGGTCGCTCAACAAATGTGCCATGCGCCGCGCCGCCAGAACCAGCAAAAGCCAGACACCAAAGATGTAAACAATGGGCAGAGGTAAACCAAACAGGCTGCCGTCGGTCGAAAACACAGTAATAACCGGTGACACCAGCAAAAATGCGCCAAGCAGTGGCAAAATAAATGCAGCGTCCTTTATTTTTTTGCGCCGATAGGCACGCTGGGCCAGATCGGGGCTGTCTTTATCATCATTCATATGCCCAGCAGCCCGCGAATTTCCGAAATGATGTCGGCGTTGGAATAGGGTTTGGTGATAAAACGGTCAACGCCGATTTCTTCCGCCATTTGCCGGTCACGCGGTTGGCCTTTTGCGGTCAGCATCAGGACTTTTGGCATGTTGTATTCGCTGCCTTGAATGTCCCGCAGAATGTCGAATCCCGACCGGTTGGGCAGCATGACATCAAGGATCAGTAAATCGGGGCAAAGCTCAGCGATACGCGCCATCGCGGCGGCTCCGTCTGGTTCATTATGCACAACCAACCCTTCGCGTTCCAACAAAAATGCCAGAGATTCCACGATGTTTGGTTCATCCTCAACAATCAATACGCTTTTCGCCACTTAAACCCCCGTTCCAGACACAGTGTAGGCGGTGAGCGGCTTGCGGAGCAAGTGTGTTATGAAAATGTTAACATTTTGCATCAACGCAGCCAAGACCGAGCGCAGCGAGGCCCGGCCCAACCGAAGGGCGGGAGCACCTCCTGCTGTCATGTTATTTGCTTGCGCAAATAACCCGCCAACACTTCGGCGCGGGCCTCGCTGCGCTCGGCTTTCATGATTGTGTGGATGCATTTGCAAGAATCTGCGGCTCTGCGCGGGTTGGGCAGGCGCTGCGCGGGCAGATACGGCAGGTGATACCAATTTTTTCTGCTGGCCCGGTTGGTGGCAGCCAGCCATCGATCAGGTCTTTATGTTCAGCCGGCAGGATCAACATCGAAGCCTGGTATTCAAGCGCTGCGCCAAAATCAATGGTGGGTTTGGCCTGCGCAACGGAAAGGCAAATAAACCGTTGCCCGCCCGGAAGCTCCAGCAATGTGCTGATGGGGCGTTCAGGTTGTGAAAACGCACGGAAAAGCGGCCAGCGTGCGCAGGCGCTGCCGTGGCGCGGCAGGGCGAAATCCTGCAAGGGGCGGCGAAAGAGCGCTTGCCCGGCGGCATTTACGACAATCAAACCCATCGGCGGCGCCGAAATACCGTCGCGGTTCAGTTGCGAAAACCTGCGGAACACCGCGCAAAGATCGGTCTTGAACTGCGCCGCAAGCTGGCCCGGATCATAAGCTGCCGCCAAGGCAGCGCTGGCAAATTCGGCCAAAGGCATTTGGACCGCATCTTTGGCGTAATTATCCAGATATGCGTGTGCCAACGCGTTACTTTCGGCATTTTTAAGGCCGGGGTCATCATCGATAATCTGGCTGGCATCTTTTGTCGCAAGGTCAATTTCCGGAAACACATAGCCGTTCCTGATCAAAAATCCGTCAAGTTCCTCCTCGGGCGTGGCAGATCCGTTGCCTTGTTCGGTTGTGTTATCAAAATATGTAACCAACGCCTGCGCTGCATCGGTCAGGCGGCGGCTTTCCTCATGGATGATTGTATGAAAACGGGATTGCTGCGCTGACTCGATATCATCGATACTTTTCAATATATTTGCCGTAGAGCGAATGGCTGTAATATTGGACAGCATGCTGTGCAGGCTTTCGGCCAGAAACGGATCATGGGTCAGGCGGTCCGACAGGGCGGCGATTGTGGCTTCTTGGTCGCGCGATTGCCGATAAAGCGTTGTCAGCAGCCGTGACCACCCCGGAAACCTGTTTACCAATTCGTCAATGGCGTCGATTTCGGCGGACGTGTCGGTGCCATGCGCGGCTGCCTCGTGCATATCGCCGACAAGCGCCGAACCAACACCATCAGC
>CAZSSS010000248.1:0-3576 GCA_964609255.1 uncultured Rhodobacterales bacterium | reverse complement strand
ACTTTTCATGCGCTTCGGGGTTATCATTGTTTTCATATTGGCCGGGGTTCATGGCATCGGGCTGCTGCCCGTCTTGCCGCGCCTTAAAAACCCCCGTTGCGGGGTCGTTTTCCACTGGCGCCTGTGGCTCTACATTCACAATAGGCTCAATGCCAAAGAATTGCAGCATTAGCAGCTTGTTCCATGAAATCTCACTCGGCACATAAGATTGTGTGCGCGCCACGCCAAACTGTCGCGCCGCTACCGCCATTGAAAAAACAGTATTGCCCGACGAGTTTTCAACCAGCCGCTCCACGCCCTCAAGCTCTCCGCGCAAATACATTTCGCGCACCATGTTAAAGGCCGGCACGGCTTTTACGTTGCCCAGCGGCGAAAGCCCCATCATTTTTGCAAATATCCGCACACCATCGGCGGCAAACGGGTTGAGCGACTCGGGAAGCTCGACCATTGGCAGGTTCGGGTGCTTTTCCGGATTCAGGAAATCTTTTAGCGCGTCAAGGCCTGTGAAGGTATTTGTCATGTTTCCCACCATAAAAACGATAATTCGTTAATAGTCGAAATATCAAATCTTGACAACAGATTTGTTTGTTGCTCTAAGGAAACGATAATTCGGCAATCACCGTAATGAGGCCGGAAAAACGGGAGTTATAAATATGCAGCGCAGACTTTTTGCTGAATGGGTCGGGACATTTTCGCTCCTCGCCACTGTGGTTGGCTCGGGCATCATGGACGAAAACCTGGCGGGCGGAAACGTGGCGATTGCGCTTCTGGGCAATACCATCCCCACGGGCGCCATTCTGGTGGTGCTAATCACGGTGTTTGGCCCGATCTCTGGCGCGCATTTTAATCCGGCCGTCACGCTAAGCTTTGCCTTGCGCACGCAAATATCCATCAGCGATAGTGCGCTTTATGTGCTGGCGCAAATCACCGGCGGCATCGCGGGCGTGTTTGCCGCCCACTTCATGTTTGATATGGATATCATTGAGGCCTCAACCAAAGTGCGCACAGGGCCCGGGCAATGGATGGGCGAATTTGTGGCTACGTTCGGCCTTGTCGGCACCATTATGGCCTGCATCAAGGCCAAGCCAAGTGCGGTGGCCATGTCTGTTGGCCTCTATATCACCGCGGCTTATTGGTTCACCTCCTCCACCTCATTCGCCAACCCCGCCGTAACCATTGCCCGCAGCTTTTCGGACTCGTTTGCAGGCATTCACCCATCTGACGTCGGCGCGTTCATTCTGGTGCAGCTCATCGCTGCCATTACCGCAACCTACACCTTCAAATGGCTGCTGGAGGAGTAAGTATGCCCAGCCGGTTTGACCTTGAAATCGACCGCCGCGAAGTTCCAGCCCTCAAAACCCACAAAATGGTTTTGGGCGCGGATGGCGAAAACCTGTTTCCGGCAGGTGTGGCGGATATGGATTTCATGGCCCCCCCGCCTGTGCTGGCCGCCTTGCAAGCGCGGCTTGATCACGGTATTTTTGGCTATGAAACCGTGCCAGAGGCCCTGATGCCTGCCCTTACCGGCTGGATGCGTGATCGCCACGGTTGGGCGATTAACCAGAGCCACATTTTGCGCTCGCCCAACATCCTGAACACGCTCGCCATAGCCGCCTCGATTTTCACTGCGGCGGGCGACGGCGTCATCGTGCAGCCGCCAGTTTTCTTTGATTTCTACGATATTTTGCAAGAAAACGGCCGGAAAATCCTGCGCAACCCGCTGATTTTACAAAACGGCCGCTACACGATGGATTTTGCGGGGCTAGAGGCCCTTGCCGCCAACCCCAAAGCCAAAATGATCTACCTGTGCAACCCGCATAACCCGATTGGGCGGGTTTGGACGCGGGCAGAATTGCAACAGCTCGGCGATATTTGCGCCCGCCATAATGTGCTGGTGGTGTCTGATGAAATCCACGGCGATATCACCTTTGCAGGCCATGGTTATACCCCCTTTGCGAGCCTTGGCCCCGCCTATGCGGATAATGCGATAACCTGCCTTTCCCCCGCCAAAAGCTTCAATATTGCAGCGTGTTGTTCTGCATTTACCGTGGTTTCTAACGAGGCCCATCGCAAGGCGTTTCAGGTCGAAAACAGCCGCCTGACGGTTAACAAAAACAACGCTTTTGCCAGTGCTGCCATGACGGCAGCTTATAGTGAAGGTGGCCCGTGGCTTGATGATGTTATGCGCTATTTGGCGGGCAATGTTGCACTCGTTCGTGAGGCTCTGGCCCCGCTAGACGCGGTCCAAATGATAGAGCCAGAAGGTACGTTCCTCCTTTGGCTTGATTTCCGCGCCATGGGGCTAACTCCCGAAGACCTCACCAAATTTCTGCGCGGCCAAGCTGGCTGGGCGGTTACCCGTGGGCAGGCTTTTGGGGTTGAGGGTGAGGGCTTTGCCCGCCTCAACATCGCCGGCACCCGCGCAAAATTAACGGCGGCCCTTGCCCAACTTACAACCGCACTTTCTCAAACCAATGATGGAGACCTAAAATGACATCCCTAACAGTTTATGACCCCGCAATGTGCTGCTCAACCGGAATTTGTGGCGCCGATGTTGACCAGCGTTTGGTCAACTTTGCCGCCGATCTTGATTGGCTGAAATCCGAAGGCATTGAGGTGAAACGCATCAATATCTCCAACGAGCCGATGGAATTTGCCACCAATCCAAAAATCAAAGCCGTGCTGGATTCTGACGGGGTAGAGGGCTTGCCAGTGATCTTGATTGACGGCGATACCCGCTCCCAAGGCCGCTTTCCTGATCGTGCCGAGCTGGCGGGCTGGGCGGGCGTTGCCTTTGCCGAAACCAAAGCCAAATCGACGGGCTGCTGCTAATCTCTCTTTCTCAGGATAAAACCATGTTTGACAATCTCCCGAAGTTTACCTTTTTTACTGGCAAAGGCGGCGTGGGGAAAACCTCGCTGGCGTGCACGACGGCGCTGAGCCATGCCGCAGATTGCAAAAAAGTGCTGCTGGTTAGCACCGACCCCGCCTCCAATGTCGGGCAGGTTTTTGCCACCGAAATTGGCAATAAAATCACCCCGATCAACAATGTTGAAAACCTCTCAGCGATTGAGATCAACCCCGAGGAAAGCGCCGCCGCCTACCGTGAGCGCATTGTTGGCCCTATGCGTGGCCTGCTGCCCGAAGACGCGCTCCGCAGTATTGAGGAACAACTTTCGGGCGCCTGCACCGTTGAAATTGCTGCCTTTGACGAATTCACCGCCCTGCTGACCGATAACGACCTGCTGGCGAAATATGACAATGTGGTGTTTGACACCGCCCCGACTGGCCACACCATTCGGATGCTCAAGCTCCCCGGCGCGTGGTCGGGCTTTCTGGAAGAAGGCAAGGGCGACGCCTCCTGCCTTGGCCCCTTGGCGGGCCTAGAAAAGCAGCGCGATAAATACGCAGCGGCGGTGGATCGGCTGTCAGACGGCGACACAACCCGCATGATTTTGGTGGCTCGCCCTCGGCAATCCGCGCTCAACGAGGTGGCGCGCACATCAGCGGAACTGGCCTCAATTGGCATCAAAAACCAGCAGCTCGCGATTAACGGCATGATGCCCACAGATACGG
>CAZSSS010000247.1:0-3577 GCA_964609255.1 uncultured Rhodobacterales bacterium | reverse complement strand
TCCAGAACACGGGAATTGCCCCGCAACGTTAATCGTCTTCTAGAATATCCGAGTGAATTGGTCAAGCATTCACCGCGCGCTATTCAGACACTGGAGTTATTGCATATGCCCGAGGTTATTTTCCCTGGTCCCGAAGGTCGGCTTGAGGGTCGTTATCACCCGCAAAAAGCCAAGGATGCGCCGATTGCGATCATCCTGCATCCCAGCCCCGAAATGGGCGGCACCATGAATAACAAAGTTGTCTATAACCTGCATTATGCGTTTTATAACATGGGGTTTACCTGCCTGCGGTTCAATTTTCGCGGGGTTGGCCGCTCACAAGGCGAATATGATCAGGGCATCGGGGAATTGTCCGATGCGGCCTCAGCGCTGGATTACCTGCAATCGCGCAACCCGAGCGCCAAGTTTTGCTGGGTCGCCGGGTTTTCATTTGGCGCATGGATCGGCATGCAATTGCTGATGCGCCGCCCAGAGATCACCGGCTTTATCTCGGCGTCTCCTACTGCCAATATGCATGATTTCAGCTTTCTTGCCCCCTGCCCGTCCAGCGGGCTGATCATCAATGGTTCAGCCGACCGCGTGGTGCCGCAAAACGATGTTATTGACCTGACGGAAAAATTGCAGATGCAAAAAGGCATAACCATCACCCATGAAACCATCGAGGGCGCCAGCCATTTCTTTGATCCGGGCATGGATGAAATGATCGGCAACGTTGACAGCTATGTGCGCCGCCGCATGACCGAAACCACGCGCTAGCCCCCAAGCTTCATTCTTTTAAAAATACTCCCGCCGGAGGCCGCCGAGCGAAGCGAGGCCACCGCCGACGGTTGGTCTTATATTTGCGCCAGCAAATAGAAGGCCAGCAGGAGGCCCTCCCGCGCTGCGCTTGGGCATGGCCTCGCTTCGCTCGGAGCCCCCAGACCGACAAGTTGCGCTTTTCTTTCCATGTCAGTCTGGTATGTGTCCCCTAACACATTAATCAAAGGACAGGAAAAGATGACCTACAAACCCAAATCCGAGTTTTTGCAGGTGATGCAGACCCGCGGATTCATGGCCGACTGCACCGATCTGGAGGGGCTCGACAACGCGCTTATCTCGGGCGTTGTTACCGCCTATATCGGGTTTGACGCCACCGCTGACAGCTTGCATGTTGGCAATATGCTTCAATTGATGATGCTACGCTGGTTTCAAAAAACCGGCCATCGCCCGATCACCTTGATGGGCGGCGGCACCACCAAAATTGGCGACCCTTCGGGCAAAGACACCTCTCGACAAATGCTGACAGCTGAAAAAATCGGGCAAAATATTGACAGTATTCGCGCTGCACTTGAGAAATACCTTGACTATAATGACAGCAAAACCGGCGCAATTCTGGCCAATAATGCTGAATGGCTAGACCATCTGAATTACATTGATTTCCTGCGTGATTACGGCCCGCATTTCACCATCAACCGGATGCTGTCGTTTGATTCTGTTAAGCTTCGACTTGATCGTGAACAACCACTGACCTTCCTTGAGTTCAACTATATGTTGCTGCAAGCCTATGATTTCATGGAGCTAAACAACCGTTATGGCTGTGCGCTGCAACTCGGTGGGTCTGACCAGTGGGGGAATATCATTAACGGAGTAGACCTAACCCGCCGCATTAACAAGAAATCGGTTTACGGGTTCACCGCGCCGCTTATCACCAAGTCTGACGGCTCAAAAATGGGCAAATCTGTTAACGGCGCGGTGTGGCTGAATGCCAACCGGATGAGCGCTTATGAATTCTGGCAATTCTGGCGCAACACCGATGATGCGGATGTCAGCAAATTCATGAAACTGTTCACCGAAATTCCGGTTGAGGAATGCGACCGTCTTGGCGCGCTGGAAGGCGCTGAGATTAACGATGCCAAGATCATTCTGGCGGATGCTGTCACCACGCTGGCCCACGGCGCGAAAGCCGCTGCGGCGGCGCAGGCCACCGCGCATGAGGTTTTTGAAAAAGGCGGCGTCGGGGCAGGATTGCCCACCATCACCCTGCCGGCCTCAGACATTGGCGAGGGCATCAGCATTGTGCAGCTTTTTGTCAAAACCGGCCTGTCCAAATCAGGCAAAGACGCCAAGCGCCTAATTGCCGAGGGCGGCGCCAAGCTGAATGACGAAGCGGTAACCGAGGCCGGAACCATGGTTTCCGCTGACATGATCAAAGCGTCGGTCAAGCTGTCAGCAGGCAAAAAACGCCACGCTTTGGTCAAATTTTCTTAAAAAATCCGCGTATTTAAGGGGTTTGCAGGAAATGTGTAGGGTGCGTGGTTTCCCACGCACCGTTGGCATTAATTACCCAGCATCCATTCGCCATCCGGCGCAAAGGCGTGGAACGCAAAGGCAAAAACCACCTCATGCTCAACAGGATTTCCTGCGGCATCAAACACCCGAATACTGCCGATATTGCGGCCATCCGAAATACGGCGCGTATCCAGTGCAGAGGCCATGCCGCTGGTCCAGACAATTCGAATTCCGGCTTCTTCCAGCGTTTCAACGGTAACAAGCCGTTCCAGCGGCCATGCTTTGTTGCCCACCCTAATAACGCGTGACAAGGGTTCTATGCCAAAGGGAGGCTCCTCACCATTATACAGAAATGGGCGCGCTGCGCGGTCATAACCGGCATAAGGGTTGGCCCCATAAGAACGACTGACATTTGTTGGTTCGGCCATCACCAGACCCTGAGGATTTCGGGTTGCAAATTCCTCCATGGATTCGGTCCAACTGATAACCACATCAAGATGTTGCCCCAACAAATCACCAACAATGGCTTCGCCGGTAAATTGCTGCCACCAGCTCTCGGTTTCGCGGTCAAACATGACCATATCGGAAAACCGTAACTTGCCCGAAACCCCAAAATTAAGGGTGCGGCCATTAAGGCGGCGATCAAAAACAATGCCGGAATTGCATAACGGGCAAAAGGTTACCGCCACCGGAATATCTCCGATTACGTCATTGGCGATTTCGTGCCATGTCAAATAACGCAGCGGATATGCGCGTGCCACCTGCCCGTCAATTTCAACCGCTATGACCGGTTCTCGAAGCGGAATTTCGTGATCTGACACCGCCACAAACGACACCGAAGCCAATGCTGGAATGCCATCCTTGGGGGGGCCGCCCGACATGATTTCATTAAAATCAACGCTGGTCTTGCTGAAATCGGTTATTGGCCATTCATTTTGCCAGAATTGGACTTGTGCAGAAGCCGTGGTAACAAAAAGGGCCGCAGCGGCCACGATGTTAATTAGTTTGAGCATGTGTTACTCCCTTTGAAATCGACAGGCCAAAGGTGGGCTAATTTAACTGGATTAGCTAGCCTATCTCACAGTAAATTGACGCTGCTTGAAGGGCAGAAAACAAAATAGGGTATTAAAAACAAAGATATGATTGAAATTTCGCCTTCGCATGCTCAAGATATTCGCGCAAAACTAGCAAATTCGGGTGTCGCAACACATGATATTACCCTTGATCATCTGTTACCGGTCTATAAAGGCTGGCAGGATCGTCCCGCAATAGCGCAAAACATGTGCGCAAAAATCGACGGGGCCAAACA
>CAZSSS010000246.1:0-3585 GCA_964609255.1 uncultured Rhodobacterales bacterium | reverse complement strand
CCTGACCGGCGGTGAGCGCGCGCTTATTCTGGCACTGGGGGTGCTGGTGCTGGCGGCGGAATTGATGAATACCGCTGTTGAAAAAACCGTTGATCTTGTCTCAACCGAAATTCACCCCTTGGCCAAAATCGCCAAAGATACCGCCAGCGGCGCGGTGGCTATTTCCGCGATTGCAGCCGGGGTGGCGTGGGTCGCGATTTTGGTCGGGTGACGGTGACGGTGACGGTGACGGTGGCGGTGCGTGGAAACCACGCACCCTACGAGGGTTAGCCCTTCATCGCTTTTAGTTTGCTGATTTTGCCTAATTGACTTTACGCCGTGTCAAGCGAGCTATTTCGGCAATGCTGCGTGTTTTGCTATGCCGATGAATCATAGCATGGCAATTGGGGCAGACGGGAACAAGATCGAATTCGGGTGAAACAATGCGTTCGCCTGTTGCTTCAGCCAAAGGATCAAGATGGTGAACATGGATAAAACCCTCGCCGAGTTTGCCGTAAACCTCGCTGAAATCAATATCGCAGGCAAGGCAGGCCAGACGACCGCCATTTTGTGAGCGATAGCGGTCAATACAACGTTTACGGGCAAAGGGGTTGCGTTCACGTATTGTGCGGGTGGCTTGACGTTCAGTGCCCTCAATAAGTGGTTCGGTTTGGGAAATGTCTGGCGCGAAGTCCGATGGGTCAAGAGCTGCGCATTCAAATCCGTGCTTTCGTAACGCATCCCGCGCTTGATGAGCGGTGAAATCACCGCCGCGTTGTGATGTGGCGAGACCCCAGATTATTTTGGCTGGATAGGGTTTTTGAGTGTTGGGGTGGGCGACGAACCATTTTTTGGCTTCGTGGAAGCCGTCGGGGATGCCGTTGTTGTCGAATTCCTCAAAAGCTGTGACGATTTCATCGAACTCAACGTCTTTGTTATTAATGGCGGCAATTTCTTTTACCCAAAATTCCATTTTTTTAGAGTCACGGCTTTCAATATTGGAACTGTCGTTAGTTGGAAGACTTGCATAGTAGCTGGAATAGAATAAAAACTGATCGCTAGGATGTTTTGCAGGTCGAATAACTTTTGAAAAGCCTTGGGTCTTTAGGCATTGAATGATTTCCTCGAATTTAGGACCTGTATTGACAGAACCCTTTTCGCGACTGTTATTCTTACGGAAATGTGCAACGTAATTCATAGGGGCAATAAACGACTCACCCGCATTTTCAATTACTGCGAGGTTGTTTATATGGTTTTTTACGCAACTATTCCATGCTGAGCTTTCATCATTTTTGAGATCCACAAAGATTTCAAGAAGATATTCAAATTGCATTCTCTTACCCCTCCATAGCTTCCAATTCATCGATCATGCTGGAAATCATCGACAGGCCTTTGTCCCAGAATTTAGGGTCGCTGGCGTCCAGGCCAAAGGGTTTTAGTAACTCAGAATGATGCTTGGACCCGCCCGCCTTCAGCATATCAAAATATTTATCCTGAAAATCCGGGTCACCCTCAGCGTAAACCGCATAGAGCGCGTTCACCAATCCGTCACCAAACGCATAGGCATAGACATAAAAGGGTGAGTGGATGAAATGGGGGATATAGGTCCAAAAGCTCTCATAGCCCTGCATGAAATTAAACCCGTCCCCAAGGCTTTCATGCTGGATTTCCATCCAGATGGCGTTAATCTGGTCGGGGGTTTGTTCACCCACACGGCGCGCGGCGTGCAACCGGCATTCAAAATCATAAAACGCGATTTGGCGCACAACGGTGTTGATCATGTCCTCAACCTTGCCGGCCAGCAGGCGCTTGCGGGTTTTCTGGTCTTTTGCGCCGTCCAGCAATTTCTGGAAGGTCAGCATTTCGCCAAAAACGCTGGCGGTTTCAGCCAACGTTAACGGAGTGTCGGCCAGCAAATCGCCCTGTTTTGCCGCCAGAACCTGATGCACGCCGTGACCAAGTTCATGCGCCAAGGTCATCACGTCACGTTGTTTACCAAGGTAATTCAGCATCACATAGGGATGCACGGCGGCCACCGTGGGGTGGGCAAACGCGCCCGGTGCTTTGCCGGGTTTAACTTCGGCATCTATCCAGCCGTTTTCAAAAAACGGCGCGGCAAGTGCGGCCAGCTCAGGGTGGAAATCACCATAAGCATCCAGCACAATATCGCGGGCCTCATGCCAGCCGATCTGGATGTCGTCATCATCGGGCAGCGGCGCGTTGCGGTCCCAGATTTCCAGTTTATCCAGCCCCATCCATTTGGCTTTGAGCGCGTAATACCGATGCGAAAGCTTGGGATAGGCAGCGACCACCGCATCGCGGAGCGCCTGCACCACCTCGGGTTCCACATCATTTGACAGGTGGCGCGACATCTGCGCGCTGGGCAGGTTGCGCCATTTGTCGGTGATCTCTTTTTCTTTGGCCAAAGTATTGGTGATCCGCGCAAAAAGCGGCAGGTTTTTGGTAAAAACCTTGACCAGCGCCCGCGCGCCTTTTTCGCGCTGCGCCCGGTCGGTGTCTGACAGCAAATTAAGCGTGGCCTCAAGCGAGGTTTCCGCGCCGTCCACATCAAATGTCAGCCCCGCCATGGTTTCGTCAAACAGGCGATTCCACGCAGACGCACCAACAACCGATTTGTCATGCAGGAACTTTTCCAGCTCGTCCGAAAGCTGATAAGGTTTCATGGCGCGCAGGCGATCCAAAATCGGTTTATAGCGCGCCAGATCAGCGTTCCCAGCAATCATCGCCGCCAGTTTTTTGTCGTCTATGCGGTTGATTTCAAGCGTATAAAACACCAGAGGGTTTGATAATTCGGTCACAGCACCTTGCATATCGGACATGAATTTAGCGCGATCAGCATCGGTGGTATTTTGATAATAACGCAACCCCGCATAAGACATGACGCGGCCCATTTTGCCCTCCAACACCTCATAACGCTGGATGCAATTCAGAAATCCGGCGGCGTCTATGTCATTCAGTTTGCCCTCATAATCGGCGGCGAAACTGTCGGTTTCAGCCTTTAGCCATTTCAAGTCGGCCTTGATCTCAACGCTGTCCTCAGCCGGATACAGATCATCCAAATTCCATTCGGGCAAATCACCCAGATTACCGCCCCCGGATGGGTCTTTTGTGTCGTATCGGGCATCGGGCATGGATAGGTTGAACATCGGTCTCTCCGGTTTTTATTTTTGGAAATATAGGGGGGTTTAAAGCGTAAGGTCAACGCATACCGGAAAATGATCCGAGGCCGTCAGCAGAGCGGCTTGCATTTTCTTGTCGTTAAAACAGGCGGGGTCATCAAAGGGGTGGAAAATCCGCCATTTGGGCGCGTGGTTTTGCACCAGATCAGGCGAAAGCATCACGTAATCCAGCAGGGCATTCAAATAGCGTTTATGGTGTTTTGAATAAAACCGAGCAGAGCTGAGCGACCAGCCTTGGCGCGGATCAAGCCAGATTTGCGCGTGCGGGTCTGTAAGATGGGTTGCAGGATTACCGGCCTCTCCCAGCACAATTTCAACGCTGGATTTGCCAAACAGTTTTTCATAACCATCCAGCCCGGGACCATCATTGAGATCCCCCAGAACGATAACACTGTCGCTCGCGCTC
>CAZSSS010000245.1:0-3625 GCA_964609255.1 uncultured Rhodobacterales bacterium | reverse complement strand
TTCAAAAAAAAAGGCGTGGCCTCAATCGAGGAACTCCGCGAAGCGGCGGTTGAATCCGACGTGCGCATGATTGCCTGTCAAATGACCCTTGATCTGTTTGAAATGGATCGCAAAGACATGATTGAGGGCATCGAACTGGGCGGCGCGGCCACCTATATCGATGTTGCCACCAGATCCGACATTAACCTGTTTATTTAACCCCATAAGGATACCACTATGGCTGACCAAACCCTGAATGCAGAGGGCCTGAATTGCCCGCTGCCGATCATCAAAGCAAAAAAATCGCTCAAAGGCATGGCGGCTGGCGAGGTTCTGGCGATCACCTCAACCGACCCCGGTTCGGTGGCTGATTTTGCCGCATTTTGCAACCAAACCGGCAATAGCCTGCTGTCCTCGGGTTCCGAGGGCAACATCTATTCTTTTGAGATCAAAAAGAGCTGATTTTGGCGATACAAATGGAAATGCCTCGCGTCTAGCGGGGCATTTTTTTTGCCCGCACAAAATCAACAAACCGCGCCGCCCATGGGTTGGTTTCGGTGTTGCGCAAATGGCAAAATCCGGCGATCAGGTTGTTGACCATTATGCCGTCATGTTTGCCATTAATCCCGTGGCCGCGCAGAACCTCATAGGCATATTTGGTATGATCCGGCAGATTATCGACCCGCGCGTAATGAAATTCATGGGCTGGAAATTCAAAATCTCCGCGCAGCCGCGCATAGCCCCGCCCTTGGGGCCGCGCGTTCATCACCGCATCACCGTCAATCGCGCCAACCATATCAAACCGTTTGCCCTGCCATTCCAGCGTTTTGCACAAATACATCAAACCGCCGCATTCGCCATAAGCCGGCATGCCCGATTTGATCGCGTGGCGAATGCTGGCACGCATGGAAATATTCTCAGCCAGCGCCACCATCTGGGTTTCGGGGAACCCACCGCCAAGAAACAGCCCGTCCACATCAGGTAATTTCGGGTCGTGCATTGTATCAAAGAAAACCAGCTTGGCCCCCGCATTTTCCAGCGCTTGCAGGTCATCGGGGTAATAAAACCCGAACGCCGTATCCCGAGGAATGCCGATTGTAACATCAGATATGGGCGCAATAACGGGTTTAATCGGCACTGAAATATCGGGGGCAGACAGGCCGATCTCAACCACCTTATCAAGATCAACCGAGGCCGCGATTATGACGCCCAGCTGCAAAATCTGCTCAGCAAACGCGCCGCTCTCGGCGGGTGTTGTCAGGCCTAGATGCCGCTCTCCGATTTCCAAGTTTACGTTTTTGTGCACCGCGCCCAGCACCGCAATATCGGTGTATTTCGCAACAGCGGCGCGCAGTTTTGCCTCATGCCTTGGGCCGCCAACCTTGTTCAGGATAACGCCCGCGATATTCACTTGCGGGTCAAACGCTGCGTAGCCCTGCAAAAGTGGTGCGATACCCCGCGTCATACCAACCGTATCAATCACCAGAATAACCGGCGCTTTTAACAGTTTCGCAAGCGCTGCGTTGCTGTCGCTGCCGCCCAGATCAACCCCGTCAAACAGGCCTTTATTGGCTTCGATAAGCGAAATATCTGCGGGGTGGCTGGCATAAAGCCGCAACAATTCATCCTGCGCCATGGTGTTGAAATCAAGGTTATAACAAGGGTTATCTGAGGCCTCTGACAGCCACATCGGGTCGATATAATCGGGGCCTTTTTTGAAGGTTTGCACAGTCAACCCGCGCGCGATCAGGGCGGCTGTCAGGCCTGTTGAAATGACGGTTTTCCCCGATGATTTATGCGCTGCTGCGATGAATATCCGGGGCATCAGTTTGTAAGCGGCAACAAGCCCTTGTTGCGCCCATCCCACATTTGCTGTGCCAAATTTTGCGCGGCCTCAACCGTGTCTGCTTTGCCCAAGGACTTGAGCACAATCGCCAATGTTCCGGTTACCGAGCTTTGTGCATATTCGCTGCGCGCCTCGCCTTTCCAGACCGAAACCAGCGCCGCCAAATCCATATCCAGATCAGCCGCCGCGTGGCCATCAGCCAGCATTTGCGGCCATGTTTCCTCAACCGTTTTGCCATTGGCGGCGGTTCCGGCCACGGTTGGTTTATTGGGGCGGCGTTCAATTTCGCCGCCTTCGCCGCGAAAAACCGTTGTTACAGGTTGGCCCAGCAACAGCCCCGCGCCTGCATGAATATCCATAAACCCACGGTGAAAAATGCCCTGCATCATCACCGGCGCATTAAACGGGTTAAGCATACGTGAAAAACTATTGACCGGAGAGCGCAGGCCCAGCACCGGTTTCAGATCCATCAAGGCTTGCAGTGGCGCGCACAGGTCTTTCAACCCGATAAAACCAAAATTCCGCGCCGAGATCTGCGCCGCCGCCTGTTCCAGCGATGTGGCCACACGATAGCCCAGATATTCCAGCACATCATGGGTATACATCCGCCCCGGCGTGTGTTCGCCCGACCCGTGCATCATCACCCGCACCCCGTTTTGCGACAGCAAAATCGCGCTGAGCAGAAACCACGGCAATTGGCGTCGTTTGCCCGCATAAGACGACCAATCAAGGTCAATTTCAGGGATATGATCCGGCGTTTCAAGAACCAAACGGGTGCCAAGGGTAAACCCTGCGATCTCAGCCGGCGATTCTTCCTTGAGCCGCAGCAACATCAGAAATGCCCCGATCTGTTCCGGCTCGGCCTCTCCGCGTAGGATCATTGCCATGGAATCCCTGGCCTCATCAAGGGTCAGGTGGCGCTGTTTGGTTTTGCCCCGCCCCAGAATGGCAACATATTTGGCGAAAGGGTGCATAGGCTGAGACATGGTTATTCCGAAATGGTTTCGGGCAGTATACGCAAAACCTTCATGCCAATGCCAGTGATGATAAACGCCAGCGCCACCGCGCCAAGCCCCAGCGACCATTCATAGATGCTGGGCGTATAGGCATTTATCACGCCGTCAAAAAAGCTGGAGGAAACCTCTCGCCCGGGGAAAATTTCCAGCGGGAAAGCCTGCCCGCCAATGACAATCACATAAAGCTGGGCAAAACCGCCAAGGATAATCAGCAGCACCGCCAGCATCACAGGTCTGGTTTTACGCGCCAGTGTCGGGTGAAACAAAATGGCCATCGGCACAATGCCACCCAAAATAACCTGCCCTATCCAGAACAGTTGCGTATATATGCCGCCATCCAGCAGGATGAATTTAACCACCCCCCAATGCTGCGCCACATACATATTGGAAAGCTGCTGAACAGCGGTAAAATACAAAACTACCGCCGCAAAAACCCCCAGCAACCGCGCCATGCGCAGGCGCAAAACATCATCAAACCCTTGGCCAGTCAGGCGTTTGGTGCAGGTGCTGACCAGCATAAACATCGCCAAGCCAAACGAGAACGACATTGAGATAAACAGCGGTGCCATAATGGCCGCGTCATACGCGCTGCGTGCCACCAGCCAGCCAAAAATAGACCCCGTGCCCGTTGTCAGCGCCAGCCGCCAGATAAAGGCGGCTGTGCCCGCCACCCGCAGCCAAAGCGCGGGAATGCCCCGCGCCATCTGCATATAAAGGTAAACAGCAACAACCCCGATAAACCCCGTATAAAGCAGCACGTTCCATGCAAAAATAGAACGAAAAT
>CAZSSS010000244.1:0-3637 GCA_964609255.1 uncultured Rhodobacterales bacterium | reverse complement strand
TTAATGCCCATGTTGGATCTGGTGGCGCTGGCAACGGTGGCCGATGTTGCGCCGTTGATCGGGTTTAACCGCGCATTGGTGCGCCAAGGCTTAACCGTTTTGGCAGGCCGCCAGCGCCCCGGACTGGTGGCGCTTGCGGATGTGGCCAAGATGAACACCGCGCCAAAAGCATACCATTTGGGATACCTTCTGGGGCCGCGCCTGAATGCCGGCGGGCGGGTTGGGCAGGCTGATCTGGGCGCGCGTTTGCTTGCCTGCACTGACCCGCATCAGGCCCACGCCATGGCTGAGCGGCTGGACATGCTTAACGTGGAACGCCGCGAAATAGAGGCATCCGTTCAGGCCGCAGCCATGGAGCAAGCAGAAACCCGGGATGTTGACGGCCCCTTGGTTTGGGCGGCGGGCGCGGGCTGGCACCCCGGTGTTGTTGGCATTGTGGCCTCTCGCCTAAAGGAAAAATTCAACCGCCCCGCGATTGTAATTGGTGTGGCGGATGGCATTGGCAAAGGCTCTGGTCGCTCGGTTTCGGGCATTGATCTGGGGGCCTGTGTTTCAGCGTTGAAACGCCAGGATATGTTGTTATCGGGGGGCGGCCATAAAATGGCGGCGGGCCTGTCGGTGGCCGAAGACCGGATCGAGGAAGCCATGGCTTGCCTGTCGGAAATGCTGGAAAAGCAGGGCGCGGCAAGCCTTGGCCCCGCAGATTTACGCATTGACGGAATGCTGGGCAGTGGCGCGGCGACGGTTGATTTGCTGGAAATGCTGGAAAGCGCTGGCCCGTTTGGGGCCTCGGCCCCTGCCCCGCGTTTTGTTATTCCGTCAGTCAATATTACCTTCGCCAAACGCGCCGGTGAATCGCACCTGCGCCTGACATTTGATAATGGAGGCGGCCGGTTGGACGCCATCGCGTTCCGCGCCTTTGAAACCGAGCTAGGCCCGGCCTTAAGCGCGCATTCGGGCGCGGCATTCCATTTGGCCGGGCGCCTTGAAATCGACGATTGGGGCGGGCGACGCAAAGTAAAATTGCAACTGGAAGACGCGGCCCCGGCGGGGTAACATAGGCAAAAGGCGGTGAGCTATGAAAAATATTCTTGTCCTGAATGGGCCAAACCTGAACCTGCTGGGCACCCGCCAACCCGAGACCTATGGCAACACCACCTTGCAGGACGTCGAAGACAACTGCGCCAAAACCGCCGCTGAACTGGGTGTTGAAATCACATTTCAACAAAGCAACCATGAGGGCGTTTTGATTGACGCCATTCAAAACGCTGCATCCGATTTTGACGGTATTGTTATGAATGCAGGCGGCTTTACCCATACCTCTGTGGCGATCATGGATGCGATTGGCTCGGTTGATACTCCGGTATTGGAACTGCATGTCAGCAACATTCATCGCCGCGAAGAGTTCCGCCAGCATTCATACCTGTCCAAGGTTTGTATTGGCATGATTTCCGGGCTGGGCGTCAACGGATATCCGCTGGCCATACGGGCAATGCACGCCTATTTGAATGACCAGAATCCGGGCTGAAAAATTCTGGCGTTTCAGTGACAATTCTGCTTGCATCCAAAAGCCGCCGCGCATAGATAGACGCCACAGAGAGCGATGCGCCCTTCGTCTATCGGTTAGGACGTCAGGTTTTCAACCTGAAAAGAGGGGTTCGATTCCCCTAGGGCGTACCATTCTTTGCAAATATCCCCTTGAAATTATTAGCCAATTGATTAGGCTAACCATATTGGCCTCGGCCCTTTTAGCTGAGTTACGCAAATGCTGACCCTCCATCAAAACTATGTCATTCTGATTTTCGCCTTTCTCTTTAGCCTGCTGATTTTGCCGGCTGCACCCATTTGGCACGGGACGGACTTGTGGCTGCGCATGGTCTATGCGGCTGCGCTGTTTTTACTGGCGCGTGATGTTATTGCCGGTGTTTCAATCGCACGCGGGCCGCGCGAATTTAGCAACCCCAACCGATGGGTTTATGCCTTTTATAACGCGTTGTATTTCGGCATTTTTATGTTGCTTTTTAACTGGCAAGGGCCGGAAAACCTGCCTCGGCTGGCCTTGGTTTCAGCCTTTGGCGCGGTGCTGTTCGGGGCAATTATGTCGTTTTTGTATGACGGCAAAACCCATGAATACGAGCATCATTTTGATACGCAAAACCCGGCTGTAACCAGCCGTTTCCGGACAGCGGTTTTTTATCTGTGGCCAGTGATAACCTTGGGTGTTTTTATCTGCCTGCTTGTGTTGGCCCCCCCAAGGGCTGATCTGTTTTTTACGGTGCTTTTGTTTACGGGTTTTCTTATGCCACGGTTTTCAAGGCTGCGAAAAGGCAACTATGTCTGGACCAACCTGCCCCGCCTTGTCGGGTTTGGGTTGCTCTGTGTGATCCCCGCGATGACCGCCTATGACGATATAAAAACCCGTTTTACCCCCGTGATCGCGGCACCCGAAGCATCTGGTCCGCAACCGATTTACCCTGACCTGTCGCAATAGGTTCTCGGGCTAACCGCCAACCATTAGCGGCATCAAGACAACCTCGCTGTCGGGGGCAATCGGGGTAAACCACGCGTCCTTGAAAACCTCGCCGTCAATCGCCACAGAAACGCCCTGATCAATGATCGGCGCAAGGCCGGGATAGGCCAGCGCCAATGCCTCCAGCACTGATTTGGTGGTGTTTCCCGTGACCAGAACCGGCGATTGGTCGTCAGTATAGCGGCGCAGAGACCCCCATATGACGACCTCAACCATTACTTTTTCGCAGCCATTGCTGCCAGAATTTTGGGCGGTGACATCGGCAATTCATACATCCGCACGCCAGCAGCCGCGCAAACGGCGGCGCCTACGGCAGCTAATGGTGGCACGATCGCTGTTTCACCGCAGCCGCGCACGCCGTAAGGGTGGCCGGGATTGGGGACTTCGATCAACACTGTGTCGATCATCGGCAGGTCCGACGCCACGGGGATGCGGTAATCAAGGAAACCTGCGTTTTGCAAACATCCGTCTTGGCCGTAAATATATTCCTCGTTCAGCGCCCAGCCGATGCCTTGCACCGCTCCGCCTTGCATTTGGCCCTCAACATAAGATGGATGGATGGCTTTGCCGACATCCTGAAAAACAGTATAACGCTTGACGCTGGTAAAACCGGTTTCGGGGTCTACTTCGGTATCAACCAGATGCACGCCGAAACTAACGCCGGCTTTGTCGGGTGCGCCCTCATGGTGGCCAGCAATTGGCCCGCCGGTGCGGCCTGAATTTGCGGCAATTTCTTTGAGGCTAAGCGGCGGGAATTCACCGGCATTATGGCCGGTAGGATGCACCGCACCGTCGATCCATTCCACCGCGTCAACGTCTATGCCCCATGTTTTTGCTGCACGTTTGCACATCTCGGCCTTGGCGGCCTTGGCGGCATTAATGGTGGCGATGCCAACCGCAAACGTCACGCGGCTGCCGTCTGTGACATCAGAAAACCCGACCGAGGCTGTATCCCCGATGATGGTTTTTATGCGTTCATAAGGAATGCCCAATTCTTCTGCGGCCATCATGCTGATGGAAGCACGAGAACCGCCAATATCGGGATTCCCCTCAATCAAGTTCACGGTCCCGTCGGCATTTATCGCCATGGAAACAGATACTTGTCCG
>CAZSSS010000243.1:0-3649 GCA_964609255.1 uncultured Rhodobacterales bacterium | reverse complement strand
ACATGCGGCAGGCCCCAGACAATCTGGTTATTCATGCCGGTGACGATATGGCCGTGATGTTCAATATAAAGAATTGACAGCGCCGCCGCGCCAACAAACCCTGCCAACACCACAAGCGTTCCCCAGAATTGAGGCGTGGATTTGACCTCGGAAAATACTGTTTTTGCCATGATCCGCCCCCTTATAGGTTCTGGTAACGCACACCGGGGTTCAGCCCCAGATCAGCGCGAATGGCGCTGGATGCGTATGTTTTAAGGGCAATAGAAATTTCCGAATCCGTGTCATTGAGATTACCAAAAACCATCGCGCCGTTACCGGTGGTGTTGCAGGCCTCTACGCAGGCGGGGGTGCCGCCCACATCGACGCGGTGAACACATAATGTGCAGCCCTCAACCGTGCCTTTGCCGCGCGGCGCGTGGGGTTTTTGGTCCGTCAGGGGTTCATGAATAAATGAGCGCGCTTTATACGGGCAAGCCATCATACAATAGCGACAGCCAATGCAGGTGTGTTTATCCACCAGCACAATTCCGTCAGGGCGTTTAAACGACGCGCCCGTCGGGCAAACATCAACACAAGGCGGGTTTTCGCAGTGCTGGCACATAACCGCCAGCGATTGTTCCAATCCGGTCATCGGGTTTTTCAGCTCCACCTTGCGGATCCATTGCGCGTCGGTTTCTGGGTTGCCGGTGTCTTGCCAGCCATTTTCAACCGAACAAGCCGTCACGCATTCATTGCAATCTTTGCTGCATTTATTGACATCAATCAACAGGCCCCAACGGGTGGCGGGGTTGGCATCAGCCGCGGCTGAACCCCCATAAGCCATCACCGTTACACCGGGTGCCAAGGTAAGCGTAACCATCGCCGCGCCGCTTTTCATAAATTGCCGGCGTGCGGTATCAACCGGGTCAATCTTTGATTTCAGCATTGGAAGTTTCATTCGCTTAGCCCCTCCAGATAATCCTCAAGCGCCTGACGATCATCAGGGCCGTAAACGCCATTAAGTATTATGTCGCCGGCTGGCACTGAATTATGGCACTGGAAACAATCAATTTTAACGGCGGCATAAACATGGCAGGCCTTGCAGAAATGCGCTTCATTTTCCACCCTGACAAAACCGGCATCCGGCCCGCGCACCGCGTGGCAATTCACGCAATCTTTCAGGCTGAATTCAATATCACGATCCCCGAGCCGCATGGTTTCATCACGATCATGGCGCAGATAATTCATATGATTAATGCGAATATCATCGGGGTGCGGCGTTTCCAGCGCAAACAACGCTTTGGGAATATCCGGGAATAGGTCGGATTCCTGCGCGCTGGCGGTGCTGCCAAAGGTCAGCAATGCAACGCAAATAACTGTCAAAAAACGCAGCATCGCAGATTACGCCCCCAAGCCCATTTTGATGTAACCCGATGGACAAACATCAGCGCAAATATGACAGCCAATACATTTGGAATAGTCAGTTTCAACGTAACGCCCCAAAGTGCGCTCCGATTTTTTGACGCGGCTGACGGCGTCTTGCGGGCAGTAAATCACGCAATTATCGCATTCAAAACACATGCCACAAGACATGCAGCGCTCGCCTTCCTTCTGGGCCTGTTCCTCGGAATAGGCAATAATGCGTTCCTCAAAATTGCCCAACACATCATCGCCCTCAATATGGACCTCGTCGCGGGTTTCACGCGGGACAAAATCGAAATGACCCTTGAACAGTTCACCGTGTTTGATGATCTGGCTGGTGGAGCGATCTTCAAAGTTATGCACCGCGTAATCAGCAGCATCGGTGCCGCGCGTTGGTTGGTGGTCAAAATCAGCCAGTTCATGGCCGCGCACACTCAATTCTTCCAGCAGGTTAAATTGATGAATGTCGATGGTGGGGCGTTTTTCGATCTCGCCATCGTCCAGAAAATCATCAATCGTGGCCGCCGCAACACGGCCATGGCCAATCGCTGTGGTCAGCAAATGCGGTTTCAGAATATCACCACCAGCAAAATGTTTGTCTTTGCCTTTGACCTTATATCCCGGTTCCACAGCGATAAATCCATTGCCCGAATCCATGGTTTCAACACCGGCAAAATTGCCCATCTGACCAATGGCTGAGATAATAATATCACACGGAATTTCGCGTGAGGTGCCCTCAACCGCCTCGGGCGCGTTGCCCTTCATCACACAATCACAAACCTTCAGCGCAATGGCGCGGCCCTGATCATCTTTGATCACCTCAAGCGGCATCACCCCGCCTTGCAAATCAACGCCTTCGCGTTTTGCGTCTTCGCGCTCATGCTCAGCGGCGGTCATTTGTTCAATCGGGAATAATGATGTCAGCGTGGCGTGCATGCCTTCGCGGGTCAAAACACCTGCCGCGTCTTTGGCGGTGAAATCAATCACCGTGCCGTCAGCATGTTCGGTTTGCGCCACTTCGGTAATGTTACCCAAACGCCGCGCCACCGAGGCCACGTCGATCGAGGTATCGCCGCCGCCCACAACCACAACCCGCTTGGCCGTGCCAAGCACATAGCCGTTGTTAAACGCGTCCAGAAACTCGATCCCGTTGATGCAATTTTCCGTGCCCTCCCAGCCCTCAATCGGCAAGGGCCGGCCAGTTTGCGCGCCAATCGCCCAGAAAATCGCGTCAAAACCAGCCTCAAGCTGTTCCACCGTGACATCCGTGCCGACATGGGTGTTCATCTTGATCTCAACCCCCAGATCAACGATGCGGGCGATTTCAGTGTCAAGCATACCGCGCGGCGTCCGGTAACCCGGAATGCCAAACCGCATCATGCCGCCAAGCTCGCTATGCGATTCAAAAACCGTTACGCCGTGGCCTTTGCGCCGCAAGAAATACGCCGCCGCCAAACCACCGGGGCCACCGCCGATAACGGCGATTTTGCGGCCTGTATCCGCCGCGCATTCAGCCAGCGCGACGCCATGTTCATTGGCCCAATCGCCAACATATTGTTCAACCGCGTTGATGCCAACGTAATCATCAACCTCGTTGCGGTTACAACCACTTTCGCAGGGTGCGGGGCAAACACGGCCCATGGTGGCGGGAAACGGGTTGGCGTCGGTCATGGATTGGAACGCATATTCCTGCCATGCTTGGCCCTCAATGGGCGATTTATCCATGCCACGCGCAATTGCCAGCCAGCCGCGAATATCATGGCCTGAGGGGCAAGACCCCGAACAAGGCGCGGTTTTTTGAATATATGTCGGGCATTTATACGTGGTATCCTGCTGAAAGATTTTGTCTTCCAAATCCCAATCATCCGGGTTTTCACCATCTTCAAAGCGCCGATGTGTTACTGGGGTGTTCATGGGGTTTCCTCCGCTGTGGCCTGTTCGGCCTCATCTTCTTGACCGTCAAGAATGACGGCATTTGCTACCAGTTGGTGCACGGACATGATGTTGTCCATTTCATAGCCGTATTTCGGCATCACCTTGGAAAATTGAGTTTTGCAGATCGCGCAGATCGCCGCCATATGCGTGACGCCGTGGTCTTTGGTCACCTGTTGCAACGCATTCATGCGAGGCTTGGCGCCCTTGATCCGCAGGTCCATCAGATCATCGGTCAGCAAGCCGCCACCGCCGCCACAACAAAATGTGTTTTCACGAATGGTGTCGCGCTCCATCTCGTGGAAATGGTTACAGA
>CAZSSS010000242.1:0-3681 GCA_964609255.1 uncultured Rhodobacterales bacterium | reverse complement strand
GATGATGACCGAAATATCCTGACCTCTGTGTCGATCGCATTGAAGGCCGAAGGGTTTGACGTTACGACGTTTACCGATGGCGCATCCGCGCTGTTTTCCTTGGTCGATAATCCGCCCGACCTTGCGGTTCTTGACATCAAAATGCCCCGCATGGATGGCACCGAATTGCTGCGCCGTTTGCGACAGCAAACCGACCTGCCCGTTATTTTCCTTACGTCAAAAGATGACGAAACCGATGAATTGGTCGGGCTTGGGCTGGGGGCGGATGATTATATTCGCAAGCCATTTTCACAACGCCTGCTGATTGCACGGATAAAAACCGTGCTACGCAGGCGCGAACTTGCGGATAAAGCGGTTGAGAGCGATAGCGACAATAGCAAAATCATTTCGGGATCATTGGAAATGGATGAGCAGCGCCACAAGGTATTGTGGAAAGGCAAGGATGTTGTGCTAACCGTCACCGAATTTATCATTCTTGCGGCACTGGCGGAACGCCCGGGGTTGGTAAAATCCCGCAATCAATTGATGGATGTTGCTTATGCAGACGAAGTATATGTCGACGATCGCACCATTGACAGCCACATAAAAAGACTGCGCAAAAAGTTCAAAAAAGTTGATCGGGATTATAATTCGATCGAAACCCTTTATGGTGTCGGATACCGATATAATGAGGCGTAATGGCAGACGGAGACGACAAATATGCTGCAATGCTGTCTGTTCCAGACAGTGTCGGCCTTCGTCCAAAACAGCGATTTCTAAAGTTTAACCAATCACCACTGGCGCGGCAGATTATTGTTTTTAATCTGGTTGCTCTTGGAATTTTGGTTTCCGGGGTCTTGTATTTAAATCAGGCTGATGACAGCCGGGTTAATCAACGCCGCGCAGATATGTTGCAACAAGCACAGATACTGGCGGCCGCGATTTCCCCGCAGCCTGACCACTCAGAGGAGTTTTTTGACAATCTAGCAACGCCAATCAACGCAATTGTCAGGCTTTACGATGCGGAAAATATGTTGCTGCGGCAAAAACTTCCGCAAAATTTTTCCGAAGGGGGGGGCTTAGGAAGCAGTATCCAGAAAACAAGCATGCTGACAGACATCATGCAAAGCATCTGGCAAAGCCTGACAGCGCGGCCACAGAATTCGGCTGAATCTGCGGGTAACCTGTTGATGCATTTTGATAATCTGGTGGACGAAGCAGTGAATTTCCCGGATCAGACACATCAATCGACCTTTACCAGTTCCGGTGATCTTTACGTGGCTGTGGCCGCGCCGATTACGCGCAATGGCCGGGTTGATCAGATTGTTCTGATTTCCACCCTTGCCGGTGAAATCGACGCTGTTATTCGCGAGGAACGCGAACAAATATTGCAAATATTTATTCTGGCAATCCTTGTTTCGATTGTCCTGTCGGTGGTGCTGGCAAATTCGATTGAGAGGCCCTTAAGCCGGTTGGCTGACGCCGCGGAAACCGCCCATGCGAATGCGGGCACGCGGTTGAACCCCGCGCAAATCCAAATTCCTGATTTAACAGCCCGCCCTGACGAAATCGGCGATCTGTCGCGCGCGATGCGTAAAATGATTGAGGCATTGTTTGACCGAATTGACGAAAATAAAAATTTCGCAGCGGATGTTGCCCATGAAATAAAAAACCCCCTGACGTCACTGCGTTCAGCCGTTGAAACATTGGGGTATCAACTGGCAGCCGATGATCGCAATGAACTGCACGAGGTTATCCGCGCCGATGTTGACCGGCTTGATCGTTTGGTGACCGATATTGCCAATGCCTCCAGATTGGAGGGGGAGTTGGTGCGCGATGTATGGACCCCCGTTGATCTTGGTAATATGTTGAAAAGACAGGTAGAATACCACAATCGAGAACGTGAGGACATCACAATAACCTGCGATTCCGACAATGATGATTTTGTTATTATCGGGCTGGAAGGGCGGCTGGCGCAAGTGTTCACCAATCTTATTACCAACGCTATCAGCTTTGTGCCGCCTCAGGGTTGGATCAAAATAACGCTGGATTATGACGGGCCGGACATGATCGAAATTCGCGTGACGGAGAACGGCCCCGGCATCCCCGAGGCCAATCTTGCGGATATTTTCGGACGCTTTTATTCCGAACGACCTGCGGTTCAATTTGGCGAACATTCGGGGCTTGGCCTTGCCATCTCAAAACAAATTATCGAAGTTCACAACGGGACGATAACGGCGGAAAATGTTTCCCCCCAAGGTGGTGCCCAGTTTATTGTAAGGCTGCCAGCCTGATGGAAAAAACCAGAATGCACGCAACTTGCGTTGCTTTTGACACAAGATCCGTGCTTATTCTTGGCGATTCCGGTTCTGGAAAATCCAGTCTGGCGCTTGGGCTTATTGCGCTTGGGGCAACGCTTGTTTCTGATGATTCGGTTGACCTTAGTTTGGCTGACGACGCCATTATCACCAGCCCCCCCGATACGATACTTGGCCAAATAGAGGCCCGGGGATTTGGCATTCTGGACGTGCCATATTGTGAAAAAGCCATGTTGAAATTCGCAGTGGATATGAACAAATCCGAAGTGCGCCGCCTGCCCGAAGATAAGTCGACTAATATCTTGGGTATCAGTATTCCACTGGTTTTCGGGGGCAACAACCCGTCACTGGCTGACGCTGTGTTTTGCGTGTTAAAACTGGGTCAAAAGGGGTAAAATGGCCAATCAGCAGGATATTGTTTTTGTAACGGGGCCAGCGGGGGCCGGGCGTTCAACAGCGATTAAAGCGCTGGAAGATCTGGGCTATGAAAGCATCGATAATATCCCGTTGTCACTGCTGGAACGCCTGCTTTCCGGGCCGGTAATGGCGCAACCATTGGCCATCGGAATTGACACGCGGACCCGTGATTTTTCCGCCAGCGGGTTGCTTGATGCCATTGAAAACGCACAGAATAAAGATGAATTATCGGTGCGATTGCTTTTCCTTGATTGCGCGGCGGCAACACTGGATAAACGATTTTCCGAAACTAGGCGGCGTCACCCGATGTCGCGCGATGGCACCGCGGCGGTGGGCATTGAACAGGAACTGGCGATTTTGGGTGGATTGCGGGCAAGCGCAGATGTTTTGATTGACACAACATCGATGTCACCGCGTGATCTTCGTGATGAGATTTCCAGATGGTTCAGCACTAAACTATCCGGTGGATTAGCCGTGTCGGTGCAGTCTTTTTCCTATAAACGTGGCACGCCAAGAAATGTTGACATGGTCATAGACTGCCGGTTTTTGCAGAACCCGCATTGGGACCCTGCGTTGCGAAAATTGACAGGCATGGATGCGAATGTTGTGCGCTATGTTATGCAAGATAAGAAATTTGATTCATTTTTTGAAAAGCTAACTGATTTATTGTTCTTGTTACTGCCAGCTTACCACGCTGAGGGAAAATCATATTTTAGCGTGGCACTGGGCTGCACCGGCGGGCAACACAGGTCTGTTACCGTCGCGGAATATCTGGCGAAAACCCTTGCGGAAAAGGGCTGGCAGGTGTCTATTCGCCACCGAGAAATGGAACGCCGAACGGGATCGGCTGATTAGGAAAGTAACGGTATTGATCGGAATTGTGATCGTTGCACATGGCGGATTGGCAGGTGAATACCTGTCGGCAATGGAACATGTGGTTGGGAAACGCGAAGGCACGCGTGCGATT
>CAZSSS010000241.1:0-3695 GCA_964609255.1 uncultured Rhodobacterales bacterium | reverse complement strand
GTTAATTTTGGCCTGTTTGGGTCTGGCAGCGATGTTATGCGATACGTGCTGATCGCGGTGGCGCTGGTGATTGCGCTGGCGCTGTTGATCTGGGTGCGTAAATCCAAGGGCTGGAAAGTGCCGGTTTCGGCGGGGCTGATTATCGGCGGGGCGCTGGGCAATGTTTATGACCGCATCATTTATGGCGCGGTTGCCGATTTTTTGAATATGTCCTGCTGTGGCATCAACAACCCATATTCCTTTAATCTGGCGGATGCGGCAATTTTTGTTGGCGTGGCGGGGTTGTTGCTGTTTATGGACAGTAAAAAGAAAACCTGACGCTTGTTCACGGTTGCGTTTCACCGCTTGCGCCTGCGAAAATTCGGCTTATCTTATCGACAATGACCAACATCGGAGACATATCTTGAGCCGAATTTTAAGGTTTAGTGCTGCAATCGCAGTGATGGCAACACCGCTTTTTGCCCAACAGGTGCCCCTGACCACCTATACCCTTGATAACGGCATGGATATTGTCGTGATAGAGGACCACCGCGCCCCGATTGTCACCCATATGGTCTGGTATCGGGTTGGTGCAGCCGATGAACCGGCGGGAAAATCCGGCATTGCCCATTTTCTGGAACATCTGATGTTCAAGGGCACCGCAGCCGTGCCGGATGGCACATTCGCACAGGTGATTGAGGCCAATGGCGGCAATGACAACGCGTTCACCTCGCAGGATTATACCGGATATTTCCAGCATATCGCGGCTGACCGGCTGCCGTTGATGATGGAAATGGAGGCCGACCGCATGCGCGGGTTGATCCTTGATGATGACGCGATGCTGACCGAACGCGATGTGGTGCTGGAAGAACGCGCGCTGCGTGTGGAAAGCGACCCGGGCAGCCTGTTTAACGAACAACGTGACGCGGCGCAGTTTCTGAACCATCCCTATGGCACGCCGGTTATTGGCTGGAAACACGAAGTCGCGGCGCTGACCCTGCAAGACGCGCTCGATTTTTATGTGCTGTATTATGCGCCCAATAACGCCATTCTGGTGGTGGCCGGTGATGTGGACCCCGATGCGGTTTTTGCCTTGGCGAATACATATTACGGCCCGATCGCCCCGTCGGAGGGTATCGCGCTGCGCAAGCGGCCCCAAGAACCACCGCAACGGGTGGCGCGGCGGATGGAATATCATGATGAACGCGTCGCCAACCCTTATGTGATCCGCAGCTATCTTGCGCCCAATCGGCAAAGCGGTGATCAAACGCAGGGCGCGGCGCTGTCGTTGCTGGCTGATTTGTTGGGCGGCGGCGGTATTGCCTCGCTGCTGGGGCGGCGTTTGCAGCTTGATGAAGACATCGCGCTGGCCACCGGCGCGTTTTATAACGGCCTGTCTTATGATCCCGACAGTTTTGGCATGTATGTTGTGCCCCGCCCCGGTGTTTCCTTGGCTGAGGCCGAGGCGCGCATGGACGCCACGCTGGACTATTTGTTGGAAAACGGGGTGGACCCGGAACGGCTGGCGCGCTCCAAACGCCAAATACTGGCCAGCCAGATATATGCGATGGATGACCAGATGGGGCTGGCGCGGCGTTACGGCGCGGCGTTGACCTCGGGGTTGACGGTTGCGGATGTTGCGGCGTGGCCCGATGTTTTGCAGGCCGTCACGCCGCAGGATATTTTGCAAGCCGCGCGCGATGTGCTGGATATCCGCCAGTCGGTTACCGGATATTTGATGGGTTCGGAGGCAGACCAATGAGGGTTATTTTTGCAACATTACTGGCGTTTGTTCTGGCCACACCGCTGGCCGCTGAAACCGATATTGTGGTGGTCACCTCTCCGGGGGGGATAACCGCATGGTTTGTTGAGGAACAAAGCATTCCGATTGTCACCATTTCGCTTAGCTTTCAAGCTGGGACATCTTTGGACAGCGTTGAAAAACAAGGGGCAACCAATTTGATGATGGGCCTGCTGGAAGAAGGGGCGGGGGCGCTCGATGCCTCGGGATTTCTGGAAGCAAGCGATGATCTGGGCGCGCGTTTCAGGTTTCAGGCCGGGCGCGATTCTGTGTCGGTGACCGCATCAATGCTGGTCAGTGATCTGGGGCCAAGCGTGGCGTTGTTGCGCCTTGCCCTGATTGAGCCGCGTTTTGACGATGTGGCCTTTGCGCGGGTGCGCGAACAGGTTAATTCCGGCATTCGGGCGGGCGAAACCGACCCGAATTCACTGGCGGGCATGGCGTTTAATGCCATGGTTTATGGTGACCATCCTTATGGGCGCGACCGCGACGGCACCTTGCAAAGCGTGGCGATGTTGACACCTGATGATATGCGAATTGCCCACCAGCGCAGCCTGACCAAAGATCGGCTGGTTATCGGGGTTGTCGGGGCGATAACCCCCAAAGCGCTGGGCTTGCTGCTGGATGATCTGTTGGCTGATCTGCCCGAATCCAGCAGCGGCGATGTTGCTGATATGGCTGTTGTGACCCAAGCCGGGCTGACGGTGATCGATCTGGACTCGCCTCAATCGGTGGCGCTGTTTGGCCATCAAGGGGTGGCGCGCGATGATCCGGATTATCTTACGGCCTATGTGCTTAATCATATTATGGGCGGGCGGGTATCAACCGCGCGGCTTAATCAAGAACTGCGCGAGAAACGCGGGCTGACCTATGGGATTGCCTCGTTTTTACTGCCCAACCGGCATGCGGCCACCTATTTGGGCCAGTTTTCCAGTGCTAATGAAAGCATGGCCGAGGCGGTAAGCCTTGTGCGGGCTGAATGGGCCAGCATGGCGTTGAATGGCGTGACGCAGCAGGAACTGGACATAGCAGTGCGGTATCTGACCGGCGCATATCCTTTGCGTTTTGAAGGGAATGCCGAAATTGCCGGCATAATCACCGGTTTGCAAATTGCTGATCTGGGGATTGATTATCCCAAAAAACGTAATGATCTGGTGCGGGCTGTAACGCTGGAAGAAATAAACAGGGTTGCGGGGCGGCTGTTTTTGCCGGAAAACCTGCATTTTGTGATCGTTGGTCAGCCGGTGGGGCTGGAAAGCCAGTAAAGCTGCCGGATGGCGGTGGCCTCGCTTCGCTCGGCATTGGATTGCAATTTGATGTGGGGGCAGCGATGGGGCCAAAGTCGCCTTTGGCAGGCTTTTAGAATCGCCTGATTGCTGCTAGGTCTTGTGATATGAATGCTCAAGATCCCAATATGATGATAAATCGCGCGCCGATCCGCCAGTTGGATGATGCCGCCGCCAATCGTATTGCCGCTGGCGAAGTGGTGGAGCGCCCCGCGTCAGCCATCAAGGAACTGGTGGAAAACGCGCTGGACGCAGAGGCGACGCGTATCGACATTAGCTATGCGGACGGGGGCAAAACCCTGATCCGGGTGACGGATGATGGTTATGGAATTCCGGCCCTTGAATTATCCTTGGCTTTGGCGCGCCATGCCACGTCCAAAATTGACGGGTCCGATTTGCTGAATATCCATTCTTTTGGATTTCGAGGCGAGGCCCTGCCGTCATTGGGCGCGGTGGGGCGGTTGACGATTACCAGCCGGGTTTCCGGGGCAGATGAAGCGGCAAAAATTGCTGTGAATGGCGGGGAAATCGGCGCGGTGCGCCCCGCGGGCTTGGCGCGGGGCACTGTTGTTGAGTTGCGGGATTTGTTTCATGCCACACCGGCGCGGTTGAAATTCCTGCGCAGTGAC
>CAZSSS010000240.1:701-3704 GCA_964609255.1 uncultured Rhodobacterales bacterium | reverse complement strand
ACCCACGGCATATTGACGCCCAGCGAGGCCTATGACAGAAAAACAGAACCAACGAAATTAGCAGCATAACAATGAAATCAGATTCATCTTATTTACGCTGCTAACTGGTCAAAATACTGCGACCACCTCTTTGTTAGCAATCCTGTGTATTTTCGCGGTGGTGCAAATGAAGAAATTCCATCATCCGCAGCGGGTTGTCTCAAGGCCGGGCACGCGCACAAGCCGCCCGGAAAACTCGAATATCCCGTCTTTTTCCAACCGCCCGATCAGCCGTGACAGGGTTTCGGACTGTACGCCGATCAGGTCGGCCATATCGGCGCGCAGCAAGGGCAGGCGCATGGTCCAGAGACCGTCTTTTTGTTCACCATGGGCACACATCAGGCGCATCAGCAGGTCGGCCAGCCGCTCTTTGTTGGACAGGGTGGCGGCGTCGATGATATGGGCGTGCACGCGGTCAATCTCGGCCACGCTGCGCCGCGCAAGGCGGGACAGTACGCCCGGCGTTGACCGTGCAATCTGCGTGGCGCCGTTTTGCGAAACATGGCACACGCGCGAAGGGATCAGCGCGCGCGCTTCGGTCTGGTGGGGCCGGGTGGAAAGGAAAGAGCGAAAGCCGATGATCTCGCCCGGATAGGCCAGCCGGATCAGCGTAGAGCTGCCATCAGGATGCAAGGTGCGCAGCGCAATCAGCCCGCGCGAAACACAAGTCACCCCCTGATTGGCGTCGCCCTGTTCAAACACCGCCTGACCCTTGGCCAGTTCCTTGCGTTTAAACCGGTGCGCCAGATAGTTCACGTCGCCCGCGCCCACTGGCTCCCATACGCTTTGGGAATAAAAGGCGCATTTGCTGCACGGATGCGGGGTTTGCACGGGCTTAACCATTCAGGCGACTTTCAACTTTTGGGCCAACGTAGACTTTTCGCCTTTTTCTGACGATCGTCAATGTTAAATACTACATTGTTTGGCATGAAAGGGCGGATATACCCCGTAACGGAGCCCCCCACGTGCGTAACGAGTCCCACCCCCCCTGCCGCCCAAGCCGGTGCCGCGCGCCCGCGATGTCTCTATCTTTGAATATTTCAAGATGTTCAAAAAGGATATCCTGTCGGCGCAGCCCGCGCGCCTTTATCGGGCGTGGATGGCCGAAATGCGCACGCCGTTTTTCCGCTCTTACACCTGTAACGACCCCGAACTGGTTGATCTGGTGCTGAAAAAGCGCCCGAAGGACTTTCCCAAATCCGAACGTATTCGGGTGGGGCTAAAGCCGTTGCTGGGTGAATCGGTGTTTATTTCCAACGGTGATCTTTGGGCGCATCAACGCCGCATCATCGATCCGGCTTTCGAGGGCGGGCGCTTGCGCCATGTGTTCCCGTCGATGTGGGATAGCGGCGTGGCAGCAGTTGATCGCCTAACCCCGCTAGCCAACGGCGAACCGCTGGAGATGGAGGCCCATACCAGCCATGTTGCCATGGATGTGATCTTTCGTACCCTGTTTTCCATGCCGATCGAAAACGAGATCGCCATGGCGGCGTTTGAAACCTTTCGTGCCCATCAACAGGCACAACCCGTGGCCAATATCACCGCCGCGCTGCCGCTGCCCAAGTGGTTGCCGCGTTACCATTCGCGCAAGACCCGCGAAACGGCCAAGACCATACGCAGGCTGGTCGGGCAGTTGGTCTCGGCGCGCATAGCGCAAGTCAAGGCCGGCACCGCGCCCGATGATCTGGCAACCAAGATCCTGACAACGGTTGACCCTGAAACCGGTCAGGGCTTTAACTACGAAGAAATGGTTGATCAGGTGGCGATTTTCTTTTTGGCAGGGCACGAAACCTCGGCGGCGGCGCTGGCCTGGGCGCTCTATCTGCTGGCGCTTTACCCTGAATGGCAAGACAAGCTGGCGCTTGAGGCCCAGCAGGCCTTTGACCCCGATAAAATCTATTTTTCCACCCTGTCCAAGCTGCGCCATTCCCGCGCGGTGTTTCGCGAGTCCATGCGCCTATATCCGCCCGTCCCGCTGTTTGTCCGAGAGGCCGCCTGCCCCGAACAGTTTCGCGGGCGCAAGGTCAAGAAAGGCGCGCAGGTGATCATCAGCCCATGGCATTTGCACCGGCACGAACGCCTGTGGGAACGCCCCGACGAATTTGATCCGGCGCGGTTTGACACACCCAACGGCAAAGAATGCCTGCGCAAAGCCTATATTCCGTTTTCCGCCGGTGCGCGGGTCTGCCCCGGCTCGGCCTTTGCCATGGCCGAAGGGCCGCTGCTGCTGTCGATGCTGGTGCGCGCCTTCCGCTTTGAAACCGTGCCCGACAAAACCCCGATGCCGGTTGCCCACCTGACGGTGCGATCGCGCGACGGCATTTTCCTGCGGCTAACCCCGCGCCAACCGGAGCAAAACTGATGCAAACACCTGCCCCCAAAGCATGGCCCTATTACATGACCCTGACCTTTGTGCCGCTGGTGGTTCTGGCGGTGCTGCATGGTGGCTGGACCATTGCGCTGATCCCGGCCTATGGCTGGGTGTTGATGCCGCTGCTTGACCTGTTTCTGGGCCGCAACCTGCGCAACCCCGACACCAACACCCCCGACAAAGCCCTGTTCTGGTTCCGCTTGCTGACATGGATCTGGTTCCCGATCCAGTTCTGTCTGGTGTTTGGTGCGCTCTGGTATCTGACCCGCGTTGCCAGCTATCCAATAGCCGAGACCCTTGCCATCATGTTCGGAATTGGCGTGACCACCGGCACCGTTGGCATTGTTTATTCCCATGAGCTGATGCACAAACCCGCCAAGTTTGAGCGTAACTTGGGCGATTTGCTACTGGCGCTTGTGCTCTATGGGCATTTTCGCACCGAGCACCTGCTGGTTCATCACCCCTATGTCGGCACCCCGCGCGATACCGTGACCGCGCGCTATAACGAGGGGTTCTTGCTGGCGTTTCCTCGGGTGCTCTGGCAGGGGCCGGGCTCGGCGTGGCGGGCGGAAAAGGCCAAGCTGGCGCGCAAG
>CAZSSS010000240.1:0-691 GCA_964609255.1 uncultured Rhodobacterales bacterium | reverse complement strand
TGTCCAACCCGATCTTCAAATATCTGGCGCTGGGGCTGGGGTTTCTGGCGCTGGCCTTTGCCATTGGCGGCTGGCTGGCCGTGGGGCTGTTTGTGTTTCAGGCGATTGTGGCGGTCTGGCAGCTAGAGCTAACCAACTATGTCGAGCATTATGGCCTGACCCGTGAACATCTGGGCGCAGGTAAATACGAACCGGTGCGCCCGCATCATTCATGGGATAGCGCCCATCTGGTTTCGGGGTTGTTGCTGATCAACCTGCAACGCCATGCCGACCACCACCTGCACCCGATGCGCCGCTATCCCCTGTTGCAAATCTATGACGAGGCCGAGGTGCCCCAACTGTCCACCGGCTATCCTCCAATGACCGCCATGGCAATGATCCCGCCGATCTGGTTTCGCGTGTTCAACCCCAAAGTTCGGGCGTGGCGCCGCACATACTACCCCGAAATAGAGGATTGGACGCCCTATAAACACGGCACTAACCCACCCCCCAAAGGCGCGGGCTAGCGCCACGCCTGCGCTTGGGACGGCGCGCGCAGGTTCAGTAGGTCAATGGCGCGGGCGGCGATCTGCGTGATCATCGCGTCCATACTTCCATGGCCCAGATAAAACGCCGGCACTGGCGGGGCGATGATGCCGCCCATTTCGGTGATCGCCGTCATGTTGCGCAAATGCGCGAGGGTCAGCGGTGA
>CAZSSS010000239.1:0-3708 GCA_964609255.1 uncultured Rhodobacterales bacterium | reverse complement strand
CATGCGCGCCATTGGCCATGCTGAGGCGGCATTGGCATTAATGTGCAAACGCAGCCTGTCGCGCACAGCATTTGGCAAAAAGATTGCACAATTGGGTGCCAATTACGACATTATTGCCGAATGCCGGATGGAAATTGAACAAGCAAGGCTGTTGTGCCTAAAGGCGGCTTGGATCATGGATCAGGGTGATGCCCGCGCTGCCGCGCCGTGGATAAGCCAGATCAAGGTTATCGCGCCGCGCGTTGCCCTTAAGGTGGTGGACGAGGCTGTGCAAATGTTTGGCGCGCAAGGCATCAGCCAAGACACGCCTTTGGCCGCAAGCTGGACCCATCTGCGCACTCTTCGGCTGGCTGACGGGCCAGACGCGGTTCATCGCCGTCAAGTGGCCCGCGTTGAACTGCGCAAACACACGAATGAACGCTTGTGATCGATATATCCGCCACAGAAAGCGTGTTATCCAAGCAAATCGATGGATTTTGCGGGCCGATTAGCGTCGAAAAAACCGCGGATGGCCAATCGAACCCCACCTATATTATTACCACCGCAAAAAAGAAATATGTGTTGCGAAGCAAACCCTTGGGGGTTCTTCTTAAATCAGCACACTCGGTTGACCGGGAATTCCGTGTTATCAGCGCGCTTCACAAACTTGGCCTGCCGGTGCCCAAAACCTATTTTTTGTCAGATGACCCGTCGGTTACTGGCGCGATGTTTTTTGTAATGGACCATATTGACGGCCAACATTTTAATGAGCCGGACCTTAAAAGCCTAACGCCAGATGCGCGGGCAAAAATTTACAATAGCATGAATGCGGCACTGGTTGCGGTGCATAATGTTGATATTTCAGCCGCAAGGCTTGATGATTTTGGCAAAGCGGGCAATTATTTTCATCGGCAACTGGGCAGATGGACCAGCCAGTATCAAAAAAGCCAAACCGAAAAAATTGACGCGATGGATGAATTGATCCGCTGGCTTGGCGAAAATATACCGATTGACGATGGGCAGGTTGCGCTGGTGCATGGCGACTGGCGTATTGATAACCTTCTTTTTGATCGCAATACCAATGGGTTAAATGCAATTCTTGATTGGGAATTGTCAACGCTGGGCCACCCGCTGGCTGATCTTGGGGGGCAGTTGATGCAATGGTCCATGCCTACCGGTCCCGAGGGGCGTGGTCTGGCGGGTATTAACCGCGCCTTATTAGGAATTCCGAGTGACGCTGAATATGTGGACCTTTACGCAAAACGGCGCGGGTTATCGGAAACGCCGGATATGCGGTTTTATATCGCATTCAGCTTTTTTCGGATGGCTGCAATATTGCAAGGCGTGAAAAAACGCGGGCTGGAAGGCAATGCATCAAACCCCAAAAAGGCCTTGAAATTAGGGGCTTATGTCGGGATATGTGCAAAACTGGGGCTTAAGCGGGCTATCTTGGGATAATTAATCGCGCGCATAACCCGCCAAGTGTTTCACTGCTGGACAGCTCCAAATTGCCGCCATGGGCGCGCGCTATGTCCATCGCGATGGATAAACCCAACCCAACGCTGCCATCTGCTGCGCGCGATTTTGCCAGTTTTGTAAAGGGTTGCAGGGCTTTTTCGCGCTGGTCTTTGGCAATGCCGGGGCCGTCATCCTCAACACGAAATTCCAGAAACTTGTCACTCAGCACCACCGTAAACAACGAGTTCTGAGCATATTTCATCGCGTTATCGATCAAATTTTGCACAGCTCTTTTTATGGATTCCCGCTTCATAACAACATTTGTGTGGTTTGATGTTCGTATATCTTTGGCAAACTCAATAGTGGACATGTTGCGCTTGGCCGCATGCACTATTTCTGCGGAAAGCAGGATTGGATCGGTCGGTTTGCCTTCCTCATACTGGTCATCGCGCGCAAATATAAGAAAACCGTTCAGCATCCGCTCCATTTCTGCAACATCATTGCCCAGATCATCGGTATCATCCATCAATGCCAGCGCCAGTTTCAAACGGGTCAGCGGGGTGCGAAGGTCATGGCTGACCCCCGAAAGCATCTGGGTGCGCTGGTCCATCTGCCGATCAAGTTTGTTGCGCATTGACAAAAAAGCCAAAGCCGCGCGTCTAACTTCGATAGAGCCGGACGGATGCATCGGCACAAACTGCCCTTTGCCATACATTTCGGCGGCTTCTGCCAGCTTTATTATGGGGCGCACTTGCAAGCGCAAAAAACTGATAGAAATAATCACCAGAATTACCGATACCGTCACCATCAGAACCAGCAATTGATGCGGGTTACTAGCGGATACTCGGCTGCGCGGTAATATGGCCTCCAATACGCCTTTTGGTGTTTCGATCCATATCGCCACCCTTTTTTTGTCCTGACGCAGGTCAACCCGCAACGGCAAATGGATGTCATTAATCAGGCTCTCGATCAGCGCTTTGCCCGAAACATCAAAAAAATCGCGCTCATTGCTGGCGGGAAAGTCCATCTGGGGGTTTAGCAATAGCAATATTTCCAAATTCACCGAGATTTCGTCCAGCGTTGATTGGGCGCTTTCTGCGGTTTCTGCCAGATCGATCAACTGGATCGCATAATTTATTTCAAGCGCAACGGATTCGGCCATTTGTTCGGTAACCCGTTGAAAATGCCGTTGAATAAAGACCTGCCCAACAATCAGTTGCAGGCCGATTACCGGGAAAAGTAAAATCAAAAGCGCGCGCCCAAACAAAGAACGCGGCAAGTATCGCTTGAGCCAACCAAAATCCATTGTTAACGGTTAGTCTGCGCATGGGGCGCTGACAAGGGCTGCATTGGGAAACTCGATTTTCAACCTGAACCATAATCCAGCGATTGGCGTGGCGGAGCAGCTAGCCGATGGCTTACAAGTTGTGACCGCGCCCAATGCGGGCCCGATGACATTTACCGGAACGCGCAGTTATTTGCTGGGCGATACCGAGGTTGCTCTCATTGATCCGGGGCCAGACGACCCCGCGCATTTTGCAGCCCTAGGCCGGGCATTGGCAGGCCGCCGCCTGAGCCATGTAATTGTGACCCATTCACATCTTGATCATTCACCACTGGCAAAACGCATGTCGCGTGCCTTTGACGCGCCGGTTTACGGATTTGGCGAAAGCCACGCCGGGCGCAGTGAATTGATGAATGGCCTTGCGGCTCAGGGCGGTCTGGATGGCGGCGAGGGCATCGATAAGGCCTTTAAGCCGGATATCACTGTCAAAGACAGTGATGTGATAACAGGGCAGGGCTGGCAGCTTTGTGCGGTTCACACGCCGGGGCATTTATCCAACCATCTTTGTTATGCCTGGCATGATTATTTGTTTTCCGGTGATCACGTTATGGGCTGGGCGACCACGCTTGTATCACCCCCCGATGGTGACATGGCCCAATTCATGGCATCATTGCGAAATCTGCAAAACCGGCCCGAGAAAATATATTTTCCGGGGCATGGGGCGCCAATTGATAATCCTCAGGAAATGTTGACCCATCAGTTGGATCACCGGCAAAAGCGCGAAAACCAGATACTGGAAGCGGTTTTTGACGGAAATCACACGATTGATTCGATTACAGCAAAAATCTATGCCGATATTGACAAAAGACTGTTACCGGCGGCCAGCCGGAATGTATTGGCACATATCATCGGGCTGGTTGGGCAAGGCACTGTGTTGCCGGTTGGCCGCTTGCGCCGCGATGGTCAATTTCAACTTGTTTGAAAAA
>CAZSSS010000238.1:0-3721 GCA_964609255.1 uncultured Rhodobacterales bacterium | reverse complement strand
CACCGATTTTCATCCGAATTTGGTTAATGAAAACCACCATACAGTTGGAGCGGTTAATGGCGCTGGTCAATTTACGCATTGCTTGGCTCATCAAACGGGCCTGCGCGCCCATTTGGTAATCGCCCATATCGCCTTCAATCTCGGCTTTGGGCGTCAGTGCTGCTACCGAATCAACCACCACAACCGACACCGCGCCGGACCGCACCAGTGTTTCGGTGATCTCCAAGGCTTGTTCACCGGTATCCGGCTGCGAGATCAGCAATTCATCAAGATCAACACCCAATTTTTTTGCATATTGCGGGTCAAGCGCGTGTTCCGCGTCAACAAACGCACATATCCCGCCGGTTTTTTGCATTTCAGCAATAACATGCAGCGTTAAGGTGGTTTTACCAGAGCTTTCAGGCCCGTAAATTTCGACAATCCGGCCCCTTGGCAGGCCGCCGATGCCCAAAGCAATATCAAGCCCGATAGATCCGGTCGAAACCGCCTCAATGTCCGAAGCCGGGTTATTTTGCCCGAGCTTCATAATCGAGCCTTTACCAAAGCTCCGCTCAATCTGGCTCAATGCCGATTCTAATGCTTTTTCTTTATCCATTTTGCGTCGATCACCCAAATCCAAAAGCGTTTTAGCCATTTCTCCACCTCTTATTACATACTGCGCCCATCTGGGCAATTACAGGGTTGTTCCCCAATTGTTCTGCCTCGCAGCATGGGACCAAAACAAGAACAATGCAACTAAAATTATTTATAATTATACATTTGACCAAAATACTTTACGAACGGTAAACCAAACAAGAAAAATTTGATTTAAGTTGAGGAGCCGCCTTATGATGATTTCAACCAAAGCCAAAATTGCTTTTTTGGCGATGCCGCGCGCTGCTTCGACAAGTATCGAAACTGAATTACTGCCTTTTGCGGATATTGCCTTCAAGGGGTTTCCACGCTTCAAACATATAAACTTATCAATTTATAACATGCGGTTACGCCCCTTTCTTGTTGCAAATAATTTTGACGATATCGAAACCACGGCAATTTTTCGGGAACCAATTTCCTGGTTGAAAAGTTGGTTCAACTATCGATCCGACCCACAGATTAAGTTGAAAAGAAACAGCACAGCGGGTGTATCTTTTAACGAATTTGTCGAAGCATACTTAATGGAAGACACGCCAAATTTTGCCAAAGTTGGCCAGCAATGCCGTTTTGTGCAAACAAATAAATCAAAATGCGGCATCGATTATTTGTTCAAATTCGAAAATTTGCCGCATTTTTCCGCGTTTTTGTCAGAACGCTTTGCCAGTGAATTTCACTTCAAGCCGTCAAACCAGTCAAAAAATCTGGGTAATGAGCTTTCGCCAGCCCTGAAACGTGCCTTGGAGGACCGGTTCAAAGCCGATTTTGACATCCACGACCAAGCCATTTGACCTAAGGGCCGGTCAATACTTCGGCTACTTTTTTGTTAAGCTCACTAAGCGTGAATGGTTTTGCCAGAAATGCAGCCCCCGGTATTTCGTCTTTTTCATCGGAAAACGCGTCTTCGGCATATCCTGAAATAAATATTACCTTTGCGCGTGCCCCGGCGGCAAGCGCTTTTCGAACCCATCCGGGGCCGTTTAGCCCCGGCATAATTATATCCGATATAAACAGATCAAACCCGTCATCTGCACCTTCCAACGCAGCCAACGCGTCTTCGCCGCTGGCGGCTTCTTTGATGGAATATCCTTTTAATTCTAACGCGCGCGTCGCAAAAGAGCGCACAGACTCTTCGTCTTCGACCAACAGAATACGGCCTTTTGCCTTTTCCTTTGTGCCTTTTTCAACCGGATCCTTAACCGAGACTTCGATATCCTCCGCCAGATGGGCGGGCAGGAAAATGTCAAATTCCGTGCCATCGGTTGCGCTGCTTTGAACAAACACAAAGCCGCCCGTTTGCTTGATTATTCCGTAAACCGTCGACAGGCCCAAACCGGTGCCTTCGCCAATGCGTTTGGTTGTGAAAAATGGTTCAAATATTTTTGGCAAGGTTTTTGCGTCAATTCCATAGCCTTCATCAAGAACCTTAACCAACACATATTTACCAACCGGAATAGTGGCCCTGTCGCGTTTTAAGGGCTGTTTAAGATGCAGGTTTTTGGTTTGTATGGTCACGGTTCCGCCATCGGGCATGGCGTCACGCGCATTTACAACCAGATTCATAATAACCTGTTCAAACTGTTGAACATCGACGCGCACGGGCTGTAAATCCGGGCTGTCTTCGATAATAAGCGTGACTTTTTCGCCCAATAACCGGTTAAGCAATTTGGTCAGTTCATTTAATGTATCAACAAGATTAACAATTTTAGGCCGCAAAGTCTGCTTTCTGGAGAATGCAAGCAATTGGCGCACCAAGGCCGCTGCCCGGATGCTGTTTTGACGAATTTGGATAAGATCGCCATAATCCGCATCACCGGATTTATGGCGCAGCAAAAGCAAATCGGAATGGCCGTTAATCGCGGTTAATAAATTATTGAAATCATGGGCAACGCCCCCTGCCAACAGGCCCACTGCTTCCATTTTTTGGCTTTGCACAAATTGCGCTTCCAGCATTTTCAGCTCCGTTTTGTCGCTGAGAACCGCCATGCAGCAATCCCCTTTGACATAGGACATTTGCATCAATGTAACCTGTAAAAATATTTCCTCACCGTTGCGCACACAGCGGCCCATTTCGCTTGTTCTGCCAACCTCCCCTTTTATTGCGTCCTGCAAACGCTCTCGCATTGATCTGCCAAGCCCCTCAACAAGGTCGGCAAAAAACAGCCCCGTTAAATTACCGCGCCCAATCAATTTTCGCGCGGCCATATTGCCAAATTCAATACGACCGTTGGTGCAAAGCCGCAGCAACGCCACCGGCAGGTTTTCCAATAGTTGATCAGACTGAACGACCTCAACCTGGCGATTCCACGCATCCACCCGGGAAATTTCAGCCTTGCGCCGTTTATTATTGCCCCGCAACAATCGAAGCGCCAAAACCAGCAAAACCAACAGGAATAATCCTGTGGCCAGAATTGCCATAAGGTTTCGATCTTGTTTAATAAGTAAACTTATTATCAATGTGCTGCCAATGGTCCATGCGACAATGGCCGAAGATATGATCATATCAAGAAAGTTGGCTTTTATAAGCGCTGAGTTGCCCGACAAAATTTATCCTTGTCTGAATTGCTTTCAATTAAGGATAAGGTGTCAGTAAATTACTTACAATCTATTAATGTATTCCGGTAATCGTAACACGCCTAGGGTCTTTTGGCCAAACCGGCAACAAAAAACCCGTCGCCTCCGGTTTTCGGGGACAGATGGCGTTGATGATCAACCTGCCAAGTCGGGTTATCGGATAAAAACCTTTTGATCCGCAGATCATTTTCACAGTTGAACAAGGAACATGTTGCATAAACCAGTCTGCCGGATTCTTTGACATGTTCCTTGGCCTGATCCAAAATCTGGTCTTGCAGCACCGACAGTTTTTCAAGCGCAGCCCGGTTAAGCCGCCATTTTGAATCGGGGTTACGCCGCCACGCGCCGCTGCCCGAACAGGGCGCGTCCACAAAAACAACGTCACATTTTCCTGCTTTTCCCAATTGTTCCGGCGGCAATATTTCAATAGTTGCGCCCGCGCGCCGGCTGCGCTCTGGCAGGTCTTTCATGCGCGATGGATTGATATCGTGGGCCATAAGCCGGCCTTTGCCCGCCA
>CAZSSS010000237.1:0-3721 GCA_964609255.1 uncultured Rhodobacterales bacterium | reverse complement strand
TGACAAATCCGTAGACGCGGTCAAAGGCCTTGTTGATGCCTGCATCGCCATTGACGGTTCCTTGGCCTAGCCGCCAAACCAAACTCAATTTTATGAGGCCATACCCCGCGCGGGTGTGGCCTTTTTTGATGCGCGCGCTCGGACACAGGGGCTGCCCTCCGTCCAGGGCGTCATTGGCTGCGCCAATGAACCCAAGACGTTTGGGCGGTGGCCTCGCTGCGCTCGGTTTTGGACCTGCTATTGTGCGTGGAAGTGCGGGGAAAAATGTGATTAGCTATGGATGTAAAAATTTTATTGCTTAAAAAGCTTGCAACTCATACTATTTGAACATAGTTCATGAACACCATTCATTTTATGGAGATAAACAATGAAGCTTCGACTAATCATCCCATTGCTGTTTACGGCCAGCATTTCGCAGGCGCAAACCAATCCGTTTGACGCCACTGAAACCCTGTCTCAGGCGCAAACCCGTCTGGCAGCCATTGCCGACAGAACCGGCGACCAGCAATTCGCGCTGGGCGCGGTGCATTTTCTGCGCGGCATTGAAAAAACCCTACAAACCCGCTGGCAGTATAATGCCACACTGGACGATCTGGACATCCCGGTTTTGCGGCTTCCGGTTGAGCCAAACCCGAATGCCATGCCTTTTCGAGCGGACCTTATCACCGACATTTTTGCTGAGCTTCTAACCGATATGAACGCCAGCCGCGAAGCATTGGCGGCTGTTAACGGTGAAGTCGCGCTGCGGATTAATCTGCAAGATCTGTGGTTTGATATTAACATGAACGAGGTCCGTGACCCAAATGAGGGCATTATGGAAATCGGCGCAGCGTCGGTGATGTCTCGGGGTCAATTGCGCAATATCGAACTGATGCCAACCAATATCAAAGTTCAGTTTGATACCGCAGATGTGGCTTGGCTGGCCGCCTATACCCACCTGATTTCCGGTATTTCTGAGCTGGTTCTGGCCTTTGATCCCACCGAAGCCATCAGCCTGGTCATGCAATCAGCCGCAGATATGGATGAATTTCGCGGCAGACCCTTTACCCAAAACGGCTTTTTCCTTGGCACCAACGAGGCAAGATGGATCGACCAGTTTGCCATGGTTTATGGCGCGTTGAATATGCAGCCAGATGTGGCCCATACCCGCGCCGCCCATGCTCATTTCCTTGGTATGATCGCTGAAAACAAGGATTTCTGGGCTAAGGTGGTGCTGGAAGATGATAACCAGATGGAGTGGATTCCAAACGACACCCAGCAATCCGCGCTGGGGTTTGAAATGCCGGAAAATACAGGCCTTGTCTGGCAAGCCATTCTGGCTGATGCCGAAGCCATTTTAAACGGTGACCTGCTGATCACCCATTGGCGTGTTGCACCCGGTGCGGGCATCAACGTTAAGGAAATGTTCATGAACCCGCCGGTGGTGGATATCGTGACATGGATGCAGGGCTCTGGCTTGTTGCCCTATATGGAGCGCGGCCCCGTGGCCACATCGCAAAGCATACGCGCGTTTGAGCGGCTGGTCTCGGGCAATTCGCTTAGTTTTTCGTTTTTGCTGAATTAAATCCAATTTTGTGATCACACGCGAAAATCGTGTGATCACAAAACACAGTAATCACAATTTATTCATGCGACAATCTGTCAAAGCACTTGGCGTTAACCAAAAACCATGTCTTATTATCCCAGATTGAACGAAATATTTACCAATTCTCGCGCACAACGCTGAAACTGGACAAAAAGGGACAACAGCCATGAACATCCACGAATATCAGGCGAAAAAACTTTTGGGCGAATACGGCGCTCCGATTTCAGACGGGCGGCCGGTGCTAAAGGCTGAGGATGCCAAAACCGCCGCGGGCGAACTTGACGGCCCGGTCTGGGTTGTCAAAGCCCAAATTCATGCGGGCGGGCGTGGCAAAGGCCATTTCCTCGAACCCGAAGCAGGCGCGGCAGGCGGTGTGCGGATTTGCACATCGGTTTCCGAAGCCGCTGAAGAAGCCCAGAAAATGCTGGGCCGCACGCTTGTCACCCATCAATCCGGCCCGGCTGGCAAGGTTGTAAACCGTGTTTTCATTGAGGACGGCGCTGATATTGACCGCGAATTATATCTGGCCCTATTGGTTGACCGCGTTTCATCACGCGTGTCGTTTGTTTGCTCGACCGAGGGCGGCATGGATATTGAGACCGTCGCGGCTGAGACCCCCGAGAAAATCCTGTCTTTCAGCGTTGATCCGGCCTCGGGCATTTCCGGTTTCCACGGTCGCCGCGTGGCCTTTGCGCTGGGGTTGCAGGGCAAGCAGGTTAAACAATGTGTGCAGCTGATCAACACGCTGTTCAAAATGTTCATTGAGAAAGATTGCGAGATGTTGGAGATCAACCCCCTGATCACCACCAAAGCCGGCGACTTGGTTTGCCTTGACGCAAAAATGGGCTTTGATAGCAACGCGCTGTATCGTCAGCCTGAAATCATGGCGCTGCGGGATGAAAGCGAAGAAGACGCCAAAGAATTGGCGGCCTCAAAATTTGATCTGAATTATATCTCGTTGGACGGCGAAATTGGCTGCATGGTCAACGGCGCGGGTCTGGCGATGGCCACGATGGACATCATCAAACTGTATGGTTCAGCCCCCGCGAATTTCCTTGATGTTGGCGGCGGTGCCACAACCGAAAAAGTGACTGAGGCGTTTAAGATCATCACCTCTGACCCCAACGTCAAAGGCATCCTTGTGAATATCTTTGGTGGCATCATGCGGTGTGACGTAATCGCTGAGGGCGTAGTAGCAGCCGTAAAAGAAGTCGGCCTGAAAGTGCCGCTTGTCGTGCGGCTTGAGGGCACGAATGTTGAGAAGGGCAAAGAGATCATCAATAATTCAGGCCTAGGCGTGATTGCAGCGGATGATTTGGGTGATGCTGCGGCGAAAATTGTTAAGGCGGTTAAGGGGTAGCACAACATGAAAAGAATCCTCTTTGCGTTGCTGATCTTTCCACAAATCGTCATGGCGCAAGATACCCTCGGAAAACTGCGTGATTGCATGGAGTATCATGCATTCTCAATTGAGAGTCTTAGCGAGAGTATTGAGGAAGCTGCGAGAGTCGTTGTTCGAGGGCTCTGTCACACAGAAGTTCTTGCGTACGCGGCAGAAAATGACATCGATCAACAATACGGGTTGCCCGCGATGGAAGATGAATTGATCCGAAAGGTTCTGGCGCTAATAGCCGAGAAACGCATGAACGATAACAACATAGAATTATATAATCACGCACCCTCGTCGCGTTGGCGTGATTAAAACAAACAAACAATGGAGGCCCAAAAATGGCCGTACTCGTAAACGAAAATACCAAAGTTATCTGCCAAGGGCGCGTTCCCTCAGCAGATAACTTTGCTGTTTCGTCTTCAAGCAGCCTCGCCCATATCCGTCCGCTCCAGCGGTTCAATCTCGTCCAGCGCATCAGCCAGCGCACTACTCAAATGCGCCACCGAAAGGTCATAGCTGCCCCGAATGTTCAGCCAAAATTCGGCCCCGGTGCCAAAATACCTGCCCAATCGCGCCGCAGTGTCAGCAGTCAGTCGGGTTTCCTCGCGCAACAGGCGTTCGATACGGGTGCGTGGCACATGCAGCGCTTTGGCAAGTTTGCCTGCAGACATTTCCAACGGCTCCAGAAATTCGGAGCGCAGAATCTCGCCGGGATGAATGGGGGGGGCAACAATAACCATCAAATT
>CAZSSS010000236.1:0-3756 GCA_964609255.1 uncultured Rhodobacterales bacterium | reverse complement strand
CGTACTACGCAGTATGAGCCGACACTGGTTCGTGGGTTCGCGCCGGATCAGCTTGTTGGGTTTGAATGTAATAGTTTTGAACGGGTTAAGCGAAGTAGCCGATGGCGCTATGCAAGGCGAGGGCACGATGTGGAGCGGAAGTTGGCGGGGTGGTATAACTAACAATTAGATGCAAGCTCTCACAGCTTTCTGCAACATGCGATGCCGTTATGTGAAGCTGCGACGAAATATTCAACTCTAAAATATTTATGTTTGTATGAATCATGACTCCCGTTAAGGCGCAAGTATTTCTTGCATCACGCGCGCAAAATAAATTTGTTTAGGGGCCTACATTGAAAAACTATTTTATTCCCGCCATTGCTCTGGCAGCATTGCTAAATTCAGCTTCTGGTGCACAACCAGCTGACAACGAAGGCACCAATCCAGTCCAAGGTAGCAACCTCGCACAAAATATTGAGGCGCAATTATCCGTTTCTCTATTTGGCCAAGTCTACCCTCCCAGTTTGGGTGGTCAAAGCGTTGCTGTTTTCGTTGACTTATCTAAGAATGGAGATGCTGTACGGAATCGTTACTACATTTTGCCTTATTTCAAGCCGGATTTTACTGGATTTGCAACTTCTGTAGAAAGTGTCTGTGAGGATGGTGTTGACGATAATCAGGAAGTCTACGCAAGTTTACAATTTGAAATTGCTTCGAAAGAGGTAAATCAAGAGATTGTTCTGCTTATTAACAGCGAATTATCAATAGGCTCCCAACAAATTGGTCCTGTCACGTAATTGTGCCGCTCCTTTAACCGCGTATTATGCGCAAAAGGAGAACAACGATGGGAACGAAGGTGTTTATGGCGCTTCCCTTTGGCCTTGCGCATATTCCGGCGCGTGGCTTCATAAAGCTGCATATATTCATCCGGTGAGAACCATGCCCGATGGACGATCTTACCAGAAGATTGGTTGGGCGTGGTGATATCGGGTAAATGCGCCAACCAGCCGTGGCGAATTGCTATTTTCAGCACCAGCCGTAGCGTAACGGTTTCATGGTGCAATGTGCTTCTTGACGGTATTTTTTTGCCTTCAACCTTTTCCAACCGTTCAATCCGGTATTCTTGCACCGAACCAGCCGTTACTTGAGACAGTCCCATTTTGCCAAAAAACGGCACAAGGTGCATACGACAACGCCGGTAGTGATCTTTCACCCAACGCTCGTTGCGCTCTCCCTCTGTCAGCACGTCATATTCGTGCATGAAGCTTTTGGCCACGTCAGCAAAGGTTTTTTCGTTGTGCAGTTCACCGGGGCGATGTTTGCCACGCAGTTCAAGATACCAATCCTCTGCAAACTCCTTTGCATGGGACAGGCTTTCCTTTTTTGTCGAAGTCCTGTGGTTTTTTCCGTTCAAAAATGTCGAGCATTGCCAAAACCTACTGTTTTTGCGCTTATAAACGTGAACTTTGTCGCCCAAGATCTGTGATTGTTCAGCTCCAGCTCCCTAAATGTGGGAAACTGTTTAACCGTATTTCGCTAAGCTGTTGGTTTTATTGAATACACTGGCAGGGGCTAAGAGGCTCGAACTCTTGACCTACGGTTTTGGAGACCGTCGCTCTACCAACTGAGCTAAACCCCTCTACCTGTGCGGTGAGGGTCGATAACGCGAATTTTGCTTTGATGCAAGGGCGGTTGGGGCTAAATCCGCTGCTTGGGCTAATCAAACAGGGCTTTGATGAAATTGCGGGCGTTCAGCGCCCAGTTATCTGGTTTGTCAGACGCGTTTTGCGCAAGCTTCACCCGCAATTGCGGGGTGGATTGCAGTTTTTGCAACCAGTCAATTGCCGATTCTATAACCGTGTTTTCAGGCAGTAAAACTCCGGTAACTTGGTGCTCAATCGCCTCATGCACCGCGCCAACGTCGCTGCACAGGGTTACAACACCGGCACGCTGGGCTTCTAGAATTGTTAAGGGCAGGCCCTCATTGCGTGAGGGCAGAACCAGCACATCGATATTTCCCAGAAACGCTGCGATTTCTTCGGGTTCAAATACGGGCGGAGACACAGGTAGCCAGTCGGGAAACGCCGTTTCATTTTCCAAAATACCGCCGCCGCAAATATCAAATGTAAAATTATCCCCGCGCAGCCGCGTGGCAATTTCAACAAAGCGGTCCACCGCTTTTTGACGGTCAAACCGCCCCAGAAACCCGACGCGCAGCGGGCCATCATGCAGGTTTCGGCGCGTAGGTTTTGCAGGAAAACCCGGCCCGTTGGGCAGTGGCAACAGCTTGGCTCGTGGTGTTCCATGCCCGGCCATGCGTTCAGCCAAACCATTGGAGCAGGTCGCGATATAATCATATCCGGCCTCATGTGCCAAAGCCAAAAACGGCGTGCCAACAGTGCGGCCATATCTGGATTCTTCGGTCAGGTGTTCCCATGAAACGGTTTTGATGCCGCGCGCGCGCAGCGCTGATGCGCCATGATGCAACATGCCGGTGCCGCAATTCACCACGGCGTCCATTGCGCTTAGTGGCCCCAGAATATCGCCAAACAAGCGGTCATCAGGCCGGGCGGCACCGGTTGTGCCTAAATAGGTCTCACCGCGCCAATCGCGCAAGCGCGGATCTGTCACCATGGTCACAGCTTCAAAGGGCTGATACATCCATTTTGCGGACGTGGCCATGTCAATTCCATAGATGAAAAGATGGCAATGCACATCCTGCTTTTGCAGTTCCCGCGCCAGCGCCACAACGCATTTCTCAACGCCGCCAAATTGGAAAATAGGCACCGCAAACCCGACCTGCCGCCCCTGTTGGTGCTGACGCAACCCCGGGCGGCCAAGGTTGGCGTTTTCTATTTGCGACCCGATTGCGTTGGGCCAAATAATTTCTGCAGGTTGCCGCCAGTTTTGCAGTTGTTTGCTGTCCATTCTGGCCATCGGATGGTCTGCCAGTTCCCCGATAAAATTCGCCAATGCCGCAAGCGGATTTGTGGCATTATCTGGCGGGTCGGGCAAAGTCAGCAAATGGTTTGATACCAAAACGTCACCAATAAGATAGGTGATCGTCTCTATCATCCCGCCACATTTCAACGCTTCAACAATATGGTGTCGGGAAATCGCGATAATCGCACAATCTTCGAGCATCGTTCCGGTGCCATCAAATTTATTGCCCGTATGAACCATGCCAATACCGGTGCCTTTTTGGCATGACAGCCCCGCAATGGGTGTGGTGCGCAGCGCGCCCTCAAGCTGATAAAGACAGGAATCCAGCAGTTTCCAGTTTTGCAGTTTCTCAAAGATTTCTGAGGTATAAAAAACCAGAACCGGGGGGAAATCGGATTCAAAAGGCCGCGCGCGCCATTCCAGAAATGCGGCAACCGGGCCGGATTTGTCAGCGTTTATCAGACTTAACCGTGGCCATTCATCCTGCCAAAGGTCATTCAGGAAATGCCCTGAATATAACCATTTATGTTTTTCTTTCAGATGCGAGAATATCTGGTCAGATTTTTGATGTGCGCCTGACAACATCGAGTCCGGGCGTTTTCGATACCCCAAAAAACACTGGGAAACGCTTTGACCAGTATAGCCTTTTTCGGCGGCGCTCAGCCAGAAATCCCAATCCTCATAGCCGGATTTGAATTGTTGGTCAAAACGCACGCCTGAGCGTAAAACCTCGGCTTTTACCAGACTGCCCGCATCGCAATAATTACTGAATGCAAGGCGTGACAGTGAATACTGGCCGCCGGTATTGCGATGGCTGTTAAGCCCGAACATATC
>CAZSSS010000235.1:0-3758 GCA_964609255.1 uncultured Rhodobacterales bacterium | reverse complement strand
GGTCACCCGGCCCCGCGCCAACCAGCCAAACACTGCCTTTGGTGAATTTGGTCATTGAAAAACTTTGGGCCGCAAAACATGCGGAATTGCCGGATCATACAAGGCCGAGTCCTTGAAACCCTCAATATCGCTTAATGCGGGGCCAATAAAAATCAACGCGGTGCGGGTAATTTTTTGCGCGCGGACTTTCAGGCGAATATCCGAGAGCGTGCCACGGATAATCATCTCGTCCGGCCAACCCACACGATATGCCACCACCACAGCACAATCTGCGCCGTAATGCGGGGCTAGTTGGCGTTCAATCTCGCGCAGGTTTCGGATTGCCAGATGGATCACCAGCGTTGCGCCGGTGCGGCCAAAATTCTCCAATGTTTCACGCGCGGGCATATCGGTGGATTTCATCGACATGCGGGTTAACACGATGCTTTGGGCAATTTCGGGAATGGTCAATTCCTGCCCCATCGCCGCCGCAGCAGCGGAATAGGCCGAAACCCCGGGGGTTATTTCATAGGGAATATCATCTGCCTTTAATCGCCGGATTTGCTCAGCAATGGCACCATAAAGCGCCGGATCACCGGAATGCACCCGCGCCACATCTTGCCCGCGTTTATGCGCGGCGACTATTTCGGCGTGGGTGTCATCCAATGTCATCGGGGCGGTGTCCAGCACCCGCGCGGCTTTGGGGGTAAAGGCCACCACGGCCTCGGGGACCAATGATCCCGCATAAAGGCAAACCGGACATTGCTCAATTAATCGCCGTCCCTTGATGGTGATCAAATCAGGGTCACCCGGGCCCGCGCCGATAAAATGAACAGTCATGATAGATCTCCGTCGATTTTGCGCGCATATCCGCGCGGCGTATACATGCGCGGCCCCTCACCCAATTGTGCCAATTTGGAATGGCTGGAGCCAACCAGAACCACCGTCAGCATATCCACTTCATCCACTTTCAGTTCTGATAATGTGCGATATCGCAGATGTTCTTCGGGCCGCCCAAGGCTGCTGGCCAGCATAACCGGCGTATCAGCGGGGCGGTGTTGCAGCAAAATATCGCGCGCCTCGGCCAGCAAGGTGCGGCGGCGTTTTGATACCGGATTATAAAATGCGATTACAAAATCACCCTCGGCGGCGGCGTGCAGGCGTTTGATGATATCCTCGCGCGGGGTCAGCAGATCTGACAGCGAAATCGCGCAAAAATCATGGCCCAAAGGCGCGCCAGCCCGCGCCGCAGCGCCTTGTAATGCGGAAACACCGGGGGTTGAAACCACCTCGACGCGGCGCGCCGCATCAGAAACGCCCATCATATCCGGCCCTCGGTCCAATAATTCAAAAACCAGCGCGCCCATCGCGTAAATGCCCGCGTCACCTGAACAAATCAGGGCGATATTTTTGCCTTTACCAGCTTGTTCCAGCGCATAGCGGCAACGGTCTTCCTCGCCACCCAGCGGAAAATCGGTGCGGGTTTTGCCCGCAGCCAAAGGGCCAAGGATGTCGATATAAAGCCCGTATCCAACCAGTTCTTCAGCCTCGGCCACCAACATGCTGGCCTCGGGGGTGCGCCAGCTATGCTGGCCCGGACCAATGCCGATGATTGACAGCTTGCCGCGCGCGTTGCCACGTAATGTCTCGATTGGTTGAGGGGCGTATGCCAGAGCACAAGTCGCGTGCTTGGACTTACGCTTGTATCCACCAAGATGCCCATTTGGCCCTGCCGCGACCACGGCTGCTGCTTCGGAAACCGAATGACAGCCAACCTCTGAAAATACAACCTCTGACGCGTTTTCGACTCGGGGTGTCGCAGCCTCTAAAGTCGTTGCATCAAAAAATCGAATCGGTAAATTAAGGTCTTTTGCCAATTCAAGCATGGCTGGTTCGTCGGTTTTCAAATCCAGCGTAAAAATGCCTTTTAGGGCCTTGGGTGCAACATTCGCTTCCTTTAGCGTTTCCAAAACGAGATTTTTTAGCTCTTCTGGAGGGCAATGACGTGAGCAACCAACCCCTAATGTTACCCGCAAAGGATGGAACAAAAGTGCCGATTTGTCTTCTGGCAAATAATCATCAGTTGTACAAAAAATATCGAGGTCATTGCCTTCGGGCAAGCTTTGAAGCCAATGTGCCTTGGGTGCTTCGTCGTCGCGGACAAACGCGCCACCACCGTTCAATAAAACCATCATCGCGTCTTTGGCCATTTCAGGATTGGCAAGCCGCCACCCCGCTGGCGGTTCGTCAAGTGCAATGCCAAACGACACATCGCCCGCCGTTGTTACCGCTGCATGGCTTTTGAGCGCTGCGGCGAGTTGTTTTGCCAAACGATTGGCGCCGTGATGGCCACCAAGCAGCGGAATAACGGTTGAGCCATCGTCAGGAATGCAAATAACCGGCGGCTCAGCGTGTTTGTCAGTCAATACCGGCGCAACAGCGCGCACCAGAATGCCCGCAGCGCAGATGCCAATGACAGGGTGGCCCGCCTGAAACAGCATTCGAATATGGTCAAGCGCGTTGGGGAAATACGCATCAGCGCTGTCAACACGGCCCTCGCGGCCATGTAAAGGCGCATGAAGCGCATCAGCAACGCGGCGCGCGGTTTTGTATCCGGCGCGGGAAAGACACAGGACAATCGGGGTTAATTCAGCCACGGATCTTGGCCTTTCGTCATAAGGATCATCGAGAAATAGGGCGCAGGATCAGGCGCGCGCTCCAAGGGCAGTATTTGCTGAGAGGGCAGGCTGGCGCGCGCGATAAATGTGGCGCGTGCTGAAAGGGCCATGTCGTCTAGCAAAGCACGAATACGGCCAAGATGCCGTCCGACTTTCATAATCGCGACTGAACCGGCGGTTTCAATACGTGCGCGCATTTCGGCATCATCCAGCGGGCCGGGGATGATGGTAAGCACCTCGTTACGGGCTGAAAGCGGCATGCCTGCCACTGCGGCACATGCGGTGATTGATGTAACACCCGGCACAATTTCGGTTTTGAATTGGCCAGACAAGCGGGAAAATAAATACATGAAAGAGCCATAAAAGAACGGGTCGCCCTCGCATAACACCACAACATCCTGCCCGGCCCGCAGATATTCAGCAATTTTTGCCGCGCCAGTATCATAGGCCGCCTGCGCAGGGTCGCGTGCGACGGTCATCGGGATATCAATTTTGATTTCAACCGCATCCGCTGGAATGACCTGTGCCGCAATTGCCCGCGCAAAGCTTTCTGCGCCTGCCAGCGTGGGATAGGCCACCACTCGGGCGGCAGCAATCAGGCGGTGGGCCTTTAGGGTCATGAGTTCCGGATCCCCCGGGCCAAGACCAATGCCGTATAACGTGCCGTTCATCGTTTTATCAGGCTCCATTGCGTAACAGGGCGCTGTGGTTTCCAGCCAGAAAGCTTACCAAGCGGTTCGACGCGATTAACCGCTATTTGCACAAGATCACCGCCAAATTCGGTGTATAGCTTGACCAAAAGCGCCTCGGATTCCAGCGTGACAGCATTGGCGACCAACCGCCCCAAGGGCCGCAATGCTGACCAGCAGCCTCGGAATGTGTCTCGCGATAATCCGCCCCCGATAAAAATGGCGTCGGGGGCTTCTAGCCCCTTAAGCGCGGCGGGCACCTGGCCATCGATGAGCTTTAGCGCCGGGACACCCAGCGCCTGTGCGTTATCTGCGGCCATGGTTCGCCGGTCTGCGCGGGGTTCAATGCCAATCGCCGAGGCATAACGCGCGGCGCGCATCCATTCCACCGCCACCGAGCCACAGCCGGTGC
>CAZSSS010000234.1:0-3781 GCA_964609255.1 uncultured Rhodobacterales bacterium | reverse complement strand
TAGGCAAGATATTAATAGGTCCTGACCCTAAGCAGCCATTTTAGGGCATCCTGCTTATAATAATTTGATCAAGGGTAATGAACACCTGTCAAACCACCAACGCAATCCCAAGGTGTATTTTGATAGTCATCGTCATTTTATCGCTCCAACATTGTTTTACAAATCAAAAACCGAGCCCTCCCGTTGGGCCACGCCCTCATGCTGCGCATATCGGGCGTTTTTGATTGAGAGAGCCTCAATCAAAATGTGGTCCACATCGCTTGTCGATGTTTGGCCACGAGGGGCTCGATGCCCCGCGTGGCCAAAGCTTGTAACAGCTGCTTTCTATTCGCCAAACCCATAGGTTTCCGTGACAAAATCAATGTCTTTGTCACCGCGACCAGATAGATTCAACAAAATCGATTTACCGGGATGGTTTTTGGCCTCGCGCATGGCAAAGGCCACCGCATGGGCGGATTCGAGCGCCGGAATGATGCCCTCATGCCGCGAAAGCGCGTAAAATGCCGCCAGCGATTCTTTGTCATTGGCTGAGGTATAATTCACCTTACCGATTTTTTGCAGATACGCGTGTTCTGGCCCAACGCCGGGGTAATCAAGGCCGCTGGCAAGCGTGTTGACAGGCGCGGGTTCGCCGTTTTCATCCAGCAAAACCTTGGTCGCAAATCCGTGGATTGCGCCGTCTTGGCCATAAGTTAACGTGGCGGCATGATCCCCCAGTTTGGACGATGTTCCCATCGGTTCAACGCCATAAAGCGCCACCGCTTCGTCGTCAAAAAACCCCGAGAAAATCCCCATCGCGTTTGAACCACCGCCAACACAAGCTGCCACGATATCTGGCAATTCGCCAGCCATTTCAATGAATTGTTCGCGCGATTCAATGCCAACGACTTTTTGAAAATCCCGCACCATCATCGGAAACGGATGCGGTCCAACAACCGAACCAATGCCAAACAACGCATGATCAGCTTGCGCGATATAGCTGCCAAAGGCGCTATCGACCGCTTCTTTCAGGGTTTTTGCGCCCTCAGTAACCGGCACAACCGTTGCGCCCAGCAATTTCATGCGCGTCACATTGGGGGCTTCTTTGGCCATATCAACCTCGCCCATATGAATTTCGCATTCCATGCCAAAATAGGCCGCCGCAGTGGCCAGCGCCACCCCGTGTTGGCCGGCACCCGTTTCCGCGATCAACTTGGTTTTGCCCATATGTTTGGCCAAAAGCCCTTCGGCCATGCAATGATTGAGCTTATGCGCGCCGGTATGGTTCAAATCCTCACGTTTGGCATAAATCTGCGCACCACCGGACATTTCTGACAGGTTTTTCAGATGTGAAATCGGCGTTGGGCGGCCTTGGAAGTGTTTGCGGATATAGCGCAGATCATTGATGTATTCGGCTGATTTTGACAGCTTGTCATAGGCCGCACAAATATCGGCAAAATGAGGCTCCAGCGGCGGTGGCAGCATCGCACCACCATAATCGCCAAACATGCCGTTACGGTCGGGGACGGTTTTCAAATAGGGTTTCATGGTCTCTCCTGTTGGGTTTTATTTTACCAGTAGGCAAATAATTTCCAACAGGATCAAGGATTTTTTATCGCAGGGGCGCGATTTCTGCGTCTCGTAGTGAACAATCGCGCGCGACCTCTGCGCTGCAATTTCGCGGTATCAGGTCTTTGGTTAGGCAAATCCGGGCTTCTTGAATGAAACCATGTTTGCAGGTGATGGTGATCTGGTCGGGTTCCAGTGTTGGGTTGGCCTCCAAAAAGGCGTCCTCAACAAGACCGGCGGATACGTGGTATGTCTGGTCCATACGCCGAAAAACCTCAGGGCGATTGATGGCGTTATATGCACGCCGCGCCGCTGCGAAATATTCGTCTGAGGACAGGCCAGAACAGCGCCCGTGTTTTTTCCATTCATGCCACGCCAACCCGCCAGACCCCATAATATCAACCATATCATCGGTTTGGCTGAGCGACGGATCACGCTGAACAGATGTGCAATAGCTGGGCCAACCGGATTCATATTGTGGCCAAAGCCCGTGTAAGGTGAAGCCGAACCCCGTGTCAGCATCGCATTGCGGTGAACCGCGCGCGTCTCCGTCAAGGCTGCACCATGTTGGGGTCCAAGACAGGCTAAGCACATAATAATCGAATTCCCCCGCAGGTTCGCCATCGGCAAATACAGGGGCGGCAAGGGCTGCCAGAAAAAGGCTCTTTAAAAATGTTTTCATCCGGTCTATATAGCGCCTTAACTTCCCCACTAAAACCTAAAATCGCCTCCGGGCACTTGGTTTTGCCAGTGGATCAACTGTGGATATGGAGAAATATTATGGCGCTTCCGATTATGGCAAAAGCAACCGCTGTGTGGCTGGTTGACAACACCACCCTCAGCTTTACCCAGATCGCAACCTTTTGCGGTTTGCATGAGCTGGAAGTGAACGGCATTGCCGACGGCGAGGTTGCGATTGGCGTAAAGGGTTTTGACCCGATCGCCAACACGCAGCTTACGCGCGCGGAAATCGCGCGCTGTGAAGCAGACCCGAAAGCCAAGCTGGAACTGATGTATAACCCCGCTGCCGACGGAGAGATGAAACGCAAAGGTCCGCGTTATACCCCCCTGTCCAAACGCCAGGATCGCCCGGCCGCCATTGCATGGCTGGTGAAATTCCACCCCGAGCTGACCGATGGCCAGATTTCCAAACTGGTGGGCACAACCAAGCCAACGATTGTGGCTATTCGGGAACGCACCCACTGGAATATTTCCAACATCCAGCCAATTGACCCTGTGGCGCTGGGCATGGCGCGCCAAATGGAGCTGGATGCAGCCGTTGCCAAAGCCGCAGCCAAAAAGGCCAAAGAGGGCGGCGTGATGTCAGACGAGGAACGCATGAAGCTGGTCTCAACCGAGCAATCACTGCAAGGTGCAGACACCAGCCCGCTGCCGTCAAATGTGTCAGGCCTTGAGAATTTTGCGCTCAGCGATGTGGATGAGGATGACGAGAAGGAACTGTTGGTCGACGCCGACAGCCTGTTTAACCTGCCAAAGGATGACGATCAGCCGGACACGGAGTAAGCAGGGCTATTGATCAAAAATATTCATTTACGGCCAATGACTGTTGCAGACGCAGCATTATTGGCCGTTTTTGAATCTGATAACAGCGCATTTTTCGAAAAATTTGTGCCAGCACGGCCTTCGGATTATTTTGAGGCGGCGAGTCTAAAAGCAATAATTAAAGTGCTTTTACAGTCGGATCAGGATAGGTTTTACCTGATATGCGATCATACTCAGAAAATTTTAGGCCGCGCCAATATTGTTGATATTGAAACACGAATGCCAAAGACCGCAGAGATTGGCTTTAGGGTTGCAGAACAATATTGCGGAAAAGGCATTGGTGGCTGGGCCGTAAGGCAATTAACAGAGATTGCAAAAGATTTGGGCTTGGAAACTGTTACCGCACTGGCAAGCACAGAAAACCCTTCATCTTGCAAGGCGCTGCTTAAGGGCGGGTTTTCTATAACAAATGCGCCGAAGGTTTCTGCTTTTCTAAATGGTTCAGAAATAATGCTGACGACTTTTCAACAGAACCTTTAAAATGAGATTTTGACATTAAGAAAATACCCCCAACACCAGACGCCCTGCCGAGCGAAGCGAGGCCATGGCTGCTGCGCGACCCGTTATTTTGCGCATGCAAATACACGGGCGATGGGGAGGGGGGCTCCCGCAGTCCAGCGCCGGAATTGCTTGCGCAATTCGACCCTTCCCTTTGGGCTTGGCCTCGCTA